>NZ_JAEKNS010000088.1:0-5544 GCF_016464765.1 Candidatus Aeolococcus gillhamiae
GCGCGGGTCCTCCATGATCCCGATTTGTGACGATCAAGAACACTGGAGAACCCGCGCATGCCCAGGGTAGGCGCCCAGCCGGCCTGGCGGTGGCATGCCGCTGCTGCCCGGGCGGGATCGGGCGCAGCACGCGGGTGCCGCGGTACCCGTCAGACATGAGCGATGCGGAATGGCAGGTCATCGAGCCGGCGCTGCCCGCTCCGGCATGGAAGGCCGGCAAGGGCGGCCGCCCCGCGGAACGCTGCCGCCGCGATTACGTGGACGCGATCCGTTACCTGGTCAAGGAAGGCATCCAGTGGCGGGCGATGCCCGCGGACCTGCCGCACTGGCGCACCGTCTATGACGTGGCCGACGGCTGGCACAAGAGCGGGGCGACCAGGAAGATGCACGATGAGCTGCGCCGCCAGTGCCGCATCGCGGCCGGGCGTAAGCCCGAGCCCACGGCCGCGGTTATCGACTCCCAGTCGGTGAAGGCAGCTGAGGAAGTCTGCCGTGCCAGCCGCGGCTACGACGCGGGCAAGAAGGTCAACGGCCGCAAGCGGCACATCGCCGTTGATGCCATCGGGCTGCTGCTGGCGGTGCTGGTCACCGCCGCGGGCGTCCAGGACCGCGACGGAGCCAAGCCGCTGCTGTGGAACCTGCGCCGCGCCTTCCCCTCGGTCAGGCTGGCCTGGGCTGACGGCGGCTACGCCGGCAAGCTCGTCACCTGGGCCAGGACCAGGCTCAGGCCCAGGCTGACACTCCAGATCGTCAAGCGGCCCGATGACCTGCACACCTTCCAGGTGCTGCCCCGCCGCTGGGTCGTCGAGCGGACCCTGGCATGGATCACCCGCTGCCGCCGCACCGTCCGCGACTACGAACGCCTGCCCGAGCACCACGAAACCATCATGTACTGGGCGATGACGATCACCATGACCCGTCGGCTCGCCCGCCGGCCAGCGGCTCAGCCGACCCCCACCTAGTTTCCAAACAGGCTCTAAGCTGGGCGTGGTGCCCTGGGAAGTCTGGTCGGGAACCTTTTGGCATGCCAGACCGGGGGTGCAGCCGTGACCGACACGCAGCCGTTTGCCCTGATAGTCCTGCTGACGGCCGCGGTAGGGCTGGTCGCGGTGCTGTCGAATCGTCTCACCGAGCGGGTGAAAATCCCCTCCCCCGCGCTGGTGCTGGCGGGCGCTGCCGTCGCGGTGAAGGTTGTTCCCTCGTTGCACGCACCGCCGAGGCAGGCGGTCGAACGAGTGGTCACGGTCGCGCTGGTGTGCATCTTGTTCGACGGCGGCATGCACATCGGGTGGTCCCGGTTCCGGTCCGCTGCTGCCCCTATCGCCACGGTCGGCGTGGTCGGCACGTTCCTGACGGTGGCCGCCCTCGCGGTCTTCGCGCACCTCGCATTCGGCCTGGCCTGGTATCTCGCGCTGCTGGTGGCCACGGCGGTAGCGCCGACCGATCCGGCGGTGGTGTTCTCAGTGCTGGGCCAGCGGGAGGTCTCCGGCCGCAGCGGCACCATCCTGGAGGGGGAGTCCGGCGCGAACGACCCGGTGGGGATCGCCCTGATGGCCAGCCTCATCGGTGCGGGCGGCCTGAGCGCGGGCGCGTTCGCCCGGGTCGGCGGCGAGTTCGTGCTCCAGATGACCGTTGGCGCGGCGGTGGGTGTGGCGGGTGGCTGGGCGTTGCTGTGGTTCATCCGCCGGGTGCCGTTGCCCAGCGAGGGGCTGTACCCGCTGCGCACGCTGGCCTGCGCGCTGCTGATCTTCGCAGCCGCCACCCTGGCGCATGGATCGGGGTTCCTGGCGGTCTTCGCCGCCGGGATCGTCCTTGGTGACGGCCGCGCGCCGTTCAAGCGGGAGATCGAGCGGTTTCACACGGCGCTGGCCAGCCTGGCCGAGATTGTCGCCTTCGTCGTCCTCGGTCTCACCGTTGACCTCGCCGTGATCGCTCGCGCTGATGTGTGGGTCCCGGGAATCATCCTCGGAGCGGTGCTCGCCTTCGTGATCCGGCCGGTGCTGGTCGGAGCGTGCCTGATCCCCGCGCGGCTGAAAAGCAACGAGCGCAACTTCGTCTTGTTCGCCGGGCTCAAGGGCGCCGTGCCGATCTTGCTGGGCATCTTCCTGCTGGAGGCTCACGAACCCCAGGCCGGGCGCCTGTTCGGCATCGTCGCCGTGGTCGTGGTGTTCTCCGTCGTCGTGCAAGGCAGCCTGGTACCAGCCGCCGCCCGGCTGCTGCGCGTGCAGATGCGCGCGATCGAGCCGCAGCCCTGGGCGCTGGGGGTACGGCTGCGAGACGAGCCCAGCGGCGTGCACCACCTCACCATCAAGGCAGGCTCGGCGGCCGATGGCCGCACGGTCGGCGAGATAACCGGCCTTCCCGGTGACGCATGGGTCAGCTTCGTTGTCCGGGACGGCCAGCTCGTGCCCATCACCGAGGACATGCGGCTGCGCCCAGGAGACGATGTCCTGGTCCTGGCCGACCCAGACCTGCGCGAAAAACTGATCACAGCCTTCGAAGGACGCTAACCGGCCACCGCTGTACTGCTCATACAGCCGCACCGCGCATCCACGGCCAAAGGCCCGGGATCGATCTGAAGATTGGCTTCGAGTCCCTCCGGGCCTCCGGGCCACCAGAATGAAACTGGTCATCAGCCTGACGGGCGCCCCCGGCCAGGAAACCAGCGCCGCCGTTAGCGCTCGCTCCGGGGGAGCGGGCTAGCACCCAGAGCGTGCCCGGCCTGACGCAACTGCGTCCGCCACCAGTCATGCCCAGCGCAGACATCGGCACGTCGCGATTGCGGGCATCTGTACCTGTTAACGGCGCATGTGTGGGGGTCCTCAGTCGGGTGGCCTGGCCTGGTCTCTCAGCAGCTGATCAGGGGTGAGCGTCCCGTGCCCGAACGTCCTCGTGAGTCGGCGATGCCTGATTTCCCTGGCCAATTCAGACGGCGGAACGATCACCACCGGGCACTGGGCATGAGCCGCGCAGTAGCGGCTCACCTTGCAATAGACCACCCGGGACAGCGTTCCACGACGACCAGCACCCATGACCAGCAGGTCATCAGGGCAGCAGGCAATACTGACCAGGACCCAGCCAGCCGGGCCCCGCTCCACGCGAGGCCGCACCAGCCGATCGTCAGGGACCTCTCCCCAGACCGCGACCAGCGCGTCACGAAGCCGCTGGCAGGCAGCATCTTGCCATACCTGACGCATATAGCCCGAAGGCTGAGTTCGTTCGGCGAGATCACCGCCCGGCGGCACCCAGGCGATAACGGGTACCAGGACCGCATCATGGACGCGGGCCAGCACCTCGGCGTAGCGCAGTGCCCGACGGCTGCCCGGGGAGCCGCTCGTCCCGACGATCACCCGACCTACCCCGGACACGACATGGGTCCAGCGTCACGACCAGCCGTCGATGCCCGCCGAAGCCGCGCACATGACGGACGAATGCCTGCCGAAGTGTTCAGGGTCCCCAACTCGTGCTCCTGACGGACGGACGAATGTCCTGCCGACCAGGCTTCCCGGCACGCCTAATCCCTAATTCTAGGGTCCGCCGCGCTTCGCTGCCAAGAAGGCAACCGCACTGCGCTTTCCCTGCAGACCTAGGGCGTTCAGGACAACACGGGTAAGCACGGGACAGTCCATAAGGCCAGACGTCACGGAGCGCCTAGTCACAGAGTCAAGATCACTACCTGGGGCTGGCAGGACCGGCATCCTGACACGGTGGAAGTCGCGAGTCGTGCCATATACGTGCCACGCACCGGGAGCTTCAACGGTCAGCAGCGGTAACTCACGGGCACAGCGCCGGTCTGATCAGCGCATACGTAAGTGCTGCTCATGTCCGTTTCGGGTTACCGATCTTCCAAGCTGGGGCTGCCGTCCTCCTCTCTGCACGATGATCTCAACCGAGTCCGCCGAATCAAGGCCAGGCCGCTGCGCGGTCGCTTCGCGAGCCTTGACACGGCGGCCACGGTACGAGGGATGGCAGCTACGAGAAGGACGGGAGGACCAGGAAGCCGCGGTCGAGAGGCTGATCTGTAAACGGATTTGTAAACCGGACGCCGCGGAACGGGACGAGACGGGGGAGACGGAGCCGACCGTGCGCACCGTGATCTGTCGCATCAGCTGAGGTCAGCACAGCGGCGGGAGACTGCCTGAGACGGTCGAGACGTGCGTCGTACGGCTCATAACCCAGAGGTCGCAGGTTCAAATCCTGCCCCCGCTACCAGGCAAGTAGCACGTCAGAGGCCCGGAGGATGTTCCGCCGGGCCTTTGTCATGCCTCCCAGCAGCCCGCGCGCTCAAAGCGTCGTCGAACCAATCCGCTAGCCGAGATCAGCACGGCAGTCGCCGCTGCTCCACGCGCTCCACGCGTCGCGTTGCCGAATTTAGCCGTATTTAGATCAAGGCGGCGGGCCGACACTAGCGTCGGCCTCCGGCCTTAGGAGGCCCCGGCCGCCGCGCGTCGGCCGCACGTTCTCAGTCCGCCGCCGATCAGCCGGGCTCATTCGGCGACAGGCCCGGACGCTGCAAGTGCCGTCATCCTCGACGGACCATTGTCCCGCTCCTGGCCGCCGCGCCTAGGCCGCTTCCTGCGGTCGCGTCGCTTCGCGATGGCTTCGCCAACCTAGACCCGACGTCCACTCGCCAGGTATCGGCGCCTGTCGAGGAAGACGGAGCAGACCAGGAGCCCGCAGAAACCTGGTCGTGAACATGTCAGGTGACGCGCAGGGAACCGTTTTCGTTTCAGCGAGGCCCGAGCCCAGTCTGGCCGTCGATCAGTTCCCTGGCGATGTCCAGGTGACCGGCATGTCGCGCGCTCTCCTCGATCATGTGCAGCACGACCCAGCGCACGCTCGGCGGTTCGTCCATCTGCGGGTCGCTGTGCCTGCCGCGTGGCGGCGCCGACAGCGGCGTCACCGCCAGCACCGCATCCGAGTGCGCGCACTGGTCACGGTAATAGCCGATGACCTCCGCGGAGGGCCGGTCACAGACGAACGCTGCCTCCGGGTCATAGGGGGGCAGGCCCTCATCCCAGGGCAGCTCTGCATCTGAGCCGGCCACGACCCCCTGGAACCAGTGCCGCTCGGCGCCGCCCAGGTGCTCGACCAGCCCAGCCGGCGTCCAGCCCGACGGCACGACCGACCGGTGCCACGCCTCCTCGTCCAGCCCCTCCACGATGGAAAGCACCGAGTCGCGCTGGGCATCGAGGAAGGCCAGCAGAGTCTGGTCCTCCGGGTCCTCAGGCTGATTGCCGGTCATGTCCATCCTCCTGCCGGGTCGATCACTGTCCCTGGGGTCGCGTTCGCGGCACACCTGTGCGATCGGCACATGATCCGGAATATCCACGAAACGATCCCTGGAACAGCGCCAAGCCATCAATGCCAAGAGACACGTCAGCGGCCTATCTTCGCACGATAGCGCTGGCGGCCTCCGGAGCCGTGAACGCTACGAGCCCGGGGCGCTAGGGCAAATCTTGCGCGATCGCCCAGATGTAGCCGTCCGGATCGGCGAAGGTGATCGTGCGCATGCCCCAGTCACGATCCGCCGGGCCACTGATC
>NZ_JAEKNS010000093.1:0-14591 GCF_016464765.1 Candidatus Aeolococcus gillhamiae
AGTGATGTCCCGTAGTGTGGTGTAAATCCGGGTGAGCCCCAGCCTGCCGGCGAGGTAGACAAAGAAGGCCACCGCGGAGTTCTCTTGGAAAGCTTCAACCCAAACCAGGAGACCCACGATGGCCCAGGACAGGATGACACACCAGGCGGTGCTGAACCACCTCGACGGCGCCGACGCTGACGTTCTTCGGCGCGTCCTCGAGCACGCCATGCAACGACTCATCGAGGCCGAGGCGGCCGCTCACATTGGCGCCAGTCCCCACGAGCGCACGGCGACGAGGACGACGCATCGCAACGGGTACCGAGAGCGGATCCTCGACACCGGATCGGGGCGCCTGGAGTTGCAGATCCCCAAGCTGCGCACCGGCAGCTTCTTCCCCTCGCTGCTCGAACCGCGCCGGCGCATCGACAGGGCCCTGCTGGCGGTGGTCCAAGAGGCCTACGTGCTCGGCATCAGCACCCGCAAGGTCGATGACCTGATGGCGGCGCTCGGCGGCTGCAGCATCGGCCGCACCGAGGTGAGCCGGATCTGCGCGCTGCTCGACGAGGAGCTCGCCGAGTTTCGTGACCGGCCCCTCGATGAGCCGTACCCGTATGTCTGGTTCGACGCCACGTACGAGAAGGTGCGCCAGGGTGGACGGATCGTGAGCCAGGCAGCGGTGGTCGCCGTGGGCGTCCGTGACAGCGGCGAGAAGAGCGTGCTGGGCCTGGCGGTGGGCCCCAGCGAGACCGAGGCCTTCTGGGTGGAGTTCTGCCGCAGCCTGGCACGACGCGGGCTGAGCGGCGTGCAGCTGGTCATCTCCGATGCCCACGAAGGTCTGCGCAGCGCCCTCGCCCAGGTGTTCGCCGGCGCAACGTGGCAACGCTGCAAGGTGCACTTTCTGCGCAACGTGGCCAGCGCCGTGCCCAAGACGCACGCGCCGGCCGTGCTGGCGGTGGTGAAGTCCATCTTCCTGCAGCCGACCCGGGAGACCGCCAAGGACGCCGTGGCCCACGCACTCACTGTTCTCGAGCCACGCTTTCCCGGAGTTGCCGCCAAGCTGCGCGCCGCCGAGGCGGACGTGCTCGCCTACCTCGACTTCCCCGTGGACCACTGGCGCTCGATCTCCTCGACGAACGCCATCGAGCGCGTGAATGCTGAGCTGGACCGCCGCGCCAAGGTGGTTGGCATCTTTCCCAACACGGCGTCGTTGATGCGCCTGTTCACCGCCGTGCTCCAGGACCAGCACGACGAATGGCAGGACGGGCGCCGCCACTTCAGCCAGCAGTCCATGGCTCGCTTGCTGCATCCCGACGGACCGCCGTTGCTTACCAACCCGCTCACGGAGGGGCTCGCCGCGTAACTCACCGACGTTGTGAGAACTCCAGCGAATTCACACCACTACAGGGGACTTGACCACTGGCGAGGACCGGTTCTTCCTCACTTGGGGTCGAGTCTTCGACGCCGTGGATCCGACGCCGCTGATCGATGCTGTGAAGCCTCACCTCGTGCGCATGTCGCGAGGTGAGGTGCGCATAGTCGAGGTGTGCGACTCGTTGCAGGAGGCGTCCGCGCAGCCCTACTTTTTCGAGTCCTTCTTCATGCTCTGCCAGCAGCGCATTCCCTACGGGCCTGGGTACGATGATTGGGCCGCGGAGACTCGCAAGAAAATGACAGCAGGAAAGGACATCCACTTCCTCGGAGTCACGGCGGCGACTAACAGTTAGCCGCTAGCCAAGCGTCGCACCTCATGGCGGACGAGGACGCTGTCGAGCAGGGTGGTGACGGCCTGGCGGTCCTCGGGGTCGAGGCGCTTGACGGCCTCGAACTGGAGGCGGAGGTCGTCATCGGGGCCGCGCTCGCCGCTGTCGAAGATGAGCAGGTCGGTGGTGGTACGTAGCGCCTGAGCGAGCTTCTTGATGGCCTCGACGGAGGGTTGGGAGGCATCAGTCTCGTACCGGCGGATCTGGACGACGTTGAGGCCGGCGAGGTCGGCGAGCTTCTGCTGGGTGAGCCCGTGCTCTTTGCGGAGGGCGACGAGGCGCTCGCGGAATGGCATGTCCCGAAGGACGGTATTGAGGGGCGTCACGTCGGCCATGGGGCTCATGGCTCTTATGATACGCTCCGCATGGCTCATACGGGCCTTGACAGGACTCGGCCGCGGACAGCAACATCCCACGTTTTTCTGGAGGCTCCTGGCAGGAGCTTGGAGACCGCCGGCTCGTATTCGAAAAGCCGGTGGTGGAGCGGGGGGGACTCGAACCCCCGACCTCTGCCGTGCGAGGGCAGCGCTCTCCCAGCTGAGCTACCGCCCCGTTTCCCGAGGCGCAGCCGAGTATAGGCCGAGGCTGTCAATGCGCTCGGGCTGCTGCCGCGCGTCCTGAGTGGTGAGCCCACCAGGGGCCGGACCGGGGAGTGTCGCCGTGCGGATACGAGATGGCAGCGATTACGTCGTTTGCAACGCTGACGTGAAGAGGCGGTCGCGAATCGCCGGTCCACGCCGAGAGATCCAAGGCCGGCGGCGATCATCCGCTTTGATGAAAAACCCCTCTCTCGAAATGCCCGCGGCTGCTCGCCGCACCGGCCTGGGTGGCCGCTCCACGTCGATCATGGCCGCGTGCGGCCTTGTGGCATCGCTGCTGATTGTCACGGCGCCGTCGGCACTGGCCGCCACGCTGACCAACAACAGCTGGACCGTGTCGAACAACCAGGTCAGCGCGGCGAACGTGAACTACGGCTACTCGTTCAAGACCGCGACCACGGGGACGATCAAGTCGATCACCTTCGTCGTCTCCGGAGCCAACCTCGGCGGTGTGCCCGCAATCGTCACCGCGTACGGCATCGGAGCGGGGTCGGTGACGCGCGCCGGCCAGACGATCACCTACACGGTGACCGCCGCGGTGTCGGTGTCGGCCGGTATCCCGATCTTCGTCGAGTTCTCGGGTGTGACCAACCCGTCGCCTGGCGGTGCATACACCACGGCGATCACAACCCAGACCGCCACTCCAACCACGATCGACACGGTGTCTCCAGGACCGTCGGTCACCTTCGCAGCCTCGAATACCGCCAAGACGATCGTGGTCGCCAAGAGCCTGACCTTCACGGTCGACACCACGGCCTTCACGCTGGCGCTGGACCCCAGCCTTCCGGCGCTCGCCGACCAGAGCCAGGTCATCAACCTGACCGTGCTCACCAATGCCAACTCGGGGTACACGCTGACCGTGAAGGACCTTGCCACCCACCTGCAGAGCGCAGCGACAGGCAACCCCACGATCCCCCAGGTGTCCGCCGGTAAGGCGACCTCGCTGGCCTGGCCTGGCGCACCCAACACCGGCTACACCGTGACCGGCACGGGCGCAACCATTGACGCAGCGTTCTCAGCGTCGAAGTTCGCCGGGTACACCAGCGCGGGTGAGGTGGTCGCCACCAGGGCCAATGCGACCGGTGCGACGGCCGACACCTTCGCCATCACGGACCGCACAGCCATCGACTACTCGGTGCAGGCGACCACCTTCACGGACACTCTGACCTACACGGTAACCCCGAACTACACCTGATCCGAACCACACGCAACAAAGGGTTGTGACTTCCTTGGCGGGAATCATGAGACGTCAATCGCTGGGCACCGCTGCCGTCATGGCAGCGGTCCTTCTCGCGCCACTGACTGCGGCGGCGGCCCCCTCGCCAGCGCCGCGGTCGATTGCCGTATCCGTTCCATCGGAGCCGGTTCCGTTCCACGCCGGTGACACCGGTCGCATCATGATCCGCGTCCTCGACCCGACGCAGGCACCGGTCACCGTCACGGTGACAGGGATGGGAGTGGAGCTCGGTGACAACGGGAAGGTCACCTTCACCGGGGCGCCCGACCCTGCATGGGTCAACCAGGCGGACTTCCCGGCGGGCAGTCTCGTCATCCCCGCCATGTCGTACATCGACGTCTACGTCACAGTGCGGATGCCGGCGACGATCTCCCCCGACCTGTACTACGTAGGGTTCGTCGTGCGACCCGTTCCCACCGGGCCGGGCGTCAAGGTGGTGAACCAGATCGGCGGATTCCTCACAATCGATGTGCCGGGCCCGCGCGCCCGAAGCTTGGCCGCGAACCTCGATGTTCAGGGGTTCAACCTGGGTCCGATCCACCTCGCCGACTTCGTGCTCGGAAGCCAGGTCAAAGGCCAGCTGGCTGTTCGCAACACTGGCCAGGCCGCGGTCCAGTTTTGGGGCGAGAACGACGTCACCTCATGGGTGGTCACAACGCCTCTACAAGCACGCATCGCCAAGTCCCTGGTTCCGATCGCGCGGTCGCGGAACTTCCCGGTCAGCGCCTCGCCCGGGCTGCTGATCGACATGGTGACCCTCTCGGTGCGGGTGTCGTACCCGAGCAACACCGATTCGGCGACGACCGACATCGTGATTGAGAGGCAGATCCTTGTGGTGAGCCCATGGGCGATTGTGATCCTCTGCGGCCTCATCCTCCTGCTGACCGCGTGGCGATTGAGGGCGCGTGCACGCCGCCGCGCACGAGCCCGTGATCGGGCTCAGGGTCCTCGCTCCCGTCACCGCCAACCCTCCTGAGCGACACACACGGTTCCGCTGGCGAGACGACATCCTTGGTCTGCGCTCTCTTGGACCCGAGCGCCTGCGGGGCATCCGCAGGATCTAGACGGCGTCCTCGTCGACGAAGTAGGTCTCGCAGGCCCATTCCATCAGGCTGTCGGTCATGGCCACGGGGCGCCCGAAGTAGCGTGCCGCGTGGATGATGTGGTTGAGCAGATCACGCGGATGCGATCCGTGCAGGGACCGACCCTTGGCGGTGTAGTGCCGCGCGATCAGGCGGGTAATCACGTCCTCCTCGACGCGCAACCCCTCGCTCATACAGCGCCGCCGCCAGATCTCGCGGTACTCGTCCTCGGTGGGATCGGGCACGTGCACCTTGAAGTGGACACGGCGTAGGAACGCCTCGTCCATGAGGTTCTGCGGGCGCATGTTGGTCGACAGGATGAGCAGGCAGGTGAACGGGACCGCCACCGTGGTTCCGGCGCGGCTGATGTTGGCGTAGTCGACGTGCTTCTCGAGCGGGACGATCAACCGGTTGAGGAGGTCGCGGGGCGACATGTTCTGCTGGCGGCCGAAGTCGTCGATCAGGAACAGGCCGCCGTTGGCCTTGAGCTGCATCGAGGCCTCGTAGAAGCCGAGCGTGGTGTCGTAGCTCAGCTCGAGCATGCGCGGAGTCAGCTCACCACCTACCTTGACCGCGGGGCGCTGCACCAGCTGCCAGCGGCGGTCGTGGGCGGGGAGCTCGCGGTCGATGGTCACGTGGTGGATGGGATCGAAGAACCTGACGATCTCGCCGTGCACGTACAGGGCACGCGGCACGAACACGGGTGGGCCCATGAGCGAGGCCGCCGCCTCGGCGATGGTGGTCTTGCCGTTGCCCGGTGGCCCGTGCAGGAAGATGGCCTCGCGTGCGCTCAGGGCGGGCCCGAGGTGATCGAGCACGCTCTCGGAGAGCACCAGGTTGCTGAACGCGTCGTGGAGGCGGGCGCGGTTGACCACGCCGTCCACCGCGGCCTGCTGCTCGGCCATGGCACTGTACTCGGAGATGGGCACCGGCGCCGGGCCGGCGTACTGGTTGAGCTCCATCAGCTCGCGGGCCTTCTGCCGCCCCGTTCCTGAGATCTGGTGCTCCATGCCGGCGCTCAGGGTTTCACCGTGAGCCAGCGAGGTCATGCGCACCCCGGTGGTGCTGATGTAGCCCTCGTCGGCGAGGAACTTGAGCGTGCCCTCGAGGAAGGTGAACGGCAGGCAGGTGTGGGCGGCGAGGTCGCGGCCCAGCATGTTGCCGTTGAAGTACAGGACCTTGAGGACCAGGTCGCAGATGAAGCTGAAGGGCAGGCCCGTCTCCTCGGCCGTCCGCGGCTCTGGCGGCAGGGCAATCGGAGAGGACACAGGGGCAGCGGCAAAGACAGCCATCAGCGCCGATTGTGTCATCGGGCACTTCGACGGATTCGAGCCGTTGCCAAGCCGCGTCATCGAGTGACAGGCCATCGGACAATGCCGCGCCGCTGTTGCCGCCAACTCGGCGCGGGGGCGCTCCACGGGTGGCCTGCTAGGCTCAGGGCGATGCAGCCCGTTCCCATCGACGAGGGGGCCAAGGACCGCCGCCGCATCGGGCCTTTCTGGATCGAGGAGGGCCTCGGCGTCGTGCTCGCCGGCGGCCTCTTCTTGGCGGTGGTGGTGGCCCTGTACGTCGTGGCCGTGCTGCTCCGTCCTGCGTAACCAGCCCCGCCGAGGCCCGTTCCAGCACTGGCGCGAACGCGATCGGTACTGAGGATTTCCGTGCGCTCCAGCTCATCGCGACCGAGCCGCCCCCGCGGCAACCTGTCCGCGCGCCCGCGCCGCCGGGTGCGGCCGCCCAGAGGCTCGGAACCGCCGCAGCGACGGCGCCGGGCCAACCTCCACCGCTCCCGCCCGCGGCGCCGGCTGCGCGTCCTGCTCGTCGTCCTTGCGGTGCTCGCCTCCGTCGCCGGCGCGACGGTGGCAGCGGTCTTCGTCGCCTACGCCTCCTACCGCTCCCAGCTCCCTGACGCCGCCACGGTCGCGGCCATGGAGCCGCCCCTGGACAGCCATGTCTATGACGCGCAGCACAACCTGATCGCGGTGTTCAACGACAACGACGTGCGCCATGTCCACGTTGCCCTCGACAACACCTCGATCTACATGAGGCAGGCCACCATCGACGTCGAGGACCGGCACTTCTACAGCGAGGGATCGTGGGATCTGCCGCGCCTCATCAAGGCCGCCTGGGACAACGTGCGCCACACCAACACCAGCGGCGCGTCCACGATTACCGAACAGCTCGCCAAGATCAGCTTCTTCAACAGCCCCGAACGATCGATCGACTACAAGATCAAGGAAATCGTGCTCGGCAATGAGCTCGACTCCAACTTCACCAAGAACCAGATCCTCGAGATGTACCTCAATCGGGTGCCGTACGGGAACCACGCGATCGGCATCGAGACCGCCGCCGAGCTCTACTTCTTCAAGCCGGCCAAGCAGCTCGATCTTGCGGAATCCGCGATGCTCGCCGGACTGCCGCAGTCACCGACGACCCTCAACCCGGTGCTCGACAACGGCGCCAACCCGGAGGCCAAGGCTCGGCAGAGCGTGGTGCTCGGGGCGATGGTCAGCAACGGCGACATCACCCAGGCGCAGGCGGACCTCGCGCTCGCCGAGAAGCTCACATTCCACGATTGGTCGGAGAGCAATCCCAACTCCTATCCGAGCGTCAAGGACTACGTCATCAACTGGCTCAACGACCACTACGGCGGCAACTACATCAACCCCGGCGGCTGGGACATCTTCACCACCATCGACAAGGCCAAGCAGGAGGCCGCGCAGACCGAGCTCCACGACGGCATCGCCAAGATCCGCACCGGCCACAACGCCAAGGACGGCGCCATCGTCAACCTCGACCCCAAGACGGGCAGGGTGCTGGCCCTGGTCGGCACCTGGGATTACACGGACCCCACCATCGGCCAGACCAACATGGCGACGACGCCGCGAAGTCCGGGGTCGACCATCAAGCTGTTCACGTACACGGCGGCGATCGCGTCGCACCTGTACACCATGACAACGCCGATCCTCGACGCCCCGGTGCACCTCTCGCCGGGGCCCGGCCAGCCCACCTACTCACCGCTCAACTACGACCGCCGCTGGCACGGCACCTGCGTGGTGAAGACGTGCCTGGGCAACTCGCTCAACGTTCCCGCGGTCAAGGTCGAGGCAGCGGTTGGGATTCCCTATATCACCAACCTCGAGATCGCCGCGGGGCTCACCTCGCTCAACGATCCCAGCAACCGTCCCGGTCCGAAGTTCTACGCGGCCACCCTGGGGTCGCTCCCCTACGGGATCACCCCGCTCGAACTCGCCGACGGCGCGGCGACGATCGCCGACCTCGGCGTGCACCATGACCCCAGCCCGGTGGATCACATCGTCGATCGCAGCAGTGGCAAGGCGATCTTCACGCTCAATCCCGACGCGACCGCGCGCCGCGTGGTACCGGAGAACGTGGCCTTCATCCTCAACGAGATCACCAGCAACGACGCCAACCGGGTCATGGACTTCGGTGCCCACGGGGACCTCACGCTCCCCGACCGCAGGGTGAGCGCCAAGACCGGGACGGCCGAGTTCTTCCTCGACAACTGGACGGTGGGCTGGACGCCCGAGCTGGTCAGCACGGTGTGGGTGGGCAATCCCTACAACTCATGCCTGCGGGGCCAGGATCGCGCGACCATGGCGAACGCGATCAGGCGGGGCAACGTGGTCTACAACGGCCAGGGCGTCGACGATCCCTTCAGCCCGCAGGACCTCGCCCACTACGGCATGAAGCCGCTCAACAACGCGTGCGGTCACCTCGACAACTCGAGCGGTATCACCGGGGCCGCGCCGATCTGGCACAAGGACATGGTCAAGGCACTGGCCGGCGTCAAGGCGGACTGGTACACCATGCCCAAGGACATCGTCGCGGTCGGGAGCGGCGACAACGCCGACTTCTTCCTCCCGGGGAGCCAGAGTGGCGGCGGCGTCCCGGGCGGCGGCTGTTACTACTGGGGCCCGGCCGGCAGTCCCGTGCCTCCAGGGCTTCCCGCGGACTGCCCGTACGCGGGGACCAGCCCGCCGGCCCCGGGAGATGCTATTCCGACGCCGGTTCCTCCGGCCGACGCGCCGACGACAACCGCGCGGCCGAAACCGACGCTTCCGGCCGCGAGAACCCGCCCGCCCAGGAAGAGGTGACCCGGCCTCCAGGCGCTGGGTAGACTGCCCGGAGTGACCGAGGCGGCCCCGCCCCCTCCCCCGCCACCGGGGCTGCCGCCACAGCCGCCTGCGCTCGCGCGCGCGGTCGCCTTGGACCTGGTGACGCGCTTCCGCCTGCGCCTGACCGACCCCCGCGATTCGCGGCTGGGAGAGCTCGGGGACGGGAAGTACGAGCTGGGTGCAGCCAGCTGGACCGGCCGGCGCGCCGTGTTCGTCGGTTTCTACACCCCCGCGCCCGACCCGGCGGTCGCCGGGCCCGACCTCGCTGCCCGATGCGCTGCGGCGGCGCGCTGGGGCGCTGAGCGCCTGGCCGTCCAGGGAGCGGAGCGCTGCGACGTCCTGATCGTCGCCCTCGGCCCGGTTCCGGGTGTGCTGACCGCACCGGCGACCAACCCGGCCGTCCAGGTCGGGGCGGTCGCGGTCGACACAGCGGGTGACGTGTCGGTCCTGCTGCCTCCGCCGCCCGACCTTCCCACCCCGCGCGACGTCCGGGCGCGTGCCACCACGCTGCTCGGGGGCCAGGAGGCGCCGACGCTCGCCGCGGTCGACCTCGCGGAGCGCCAGGCGGTGGCCGGTGGCTACAGCGCCCCCGCGCGGACCCAGCTCAACGCGAGGCCGATCGCCACCTACTCCCTGATCGCCGCGTTCGTGGTCGTGTTCATCGGCGAAAAGGTGTTGCTCCGCAGCGGCGGCGGCGACGGCCTGTTCGCCATGGGAGCCCTGTCCAACCAGAACTCGCTAGGAATCCCGGCGCCGCCAAGGTGGTGGAGTTTCGTGTCGTATGCATTCCTCCACGATCCCGGCGGTGGCGGGCTGGGCGTATCCGGGCTGCCACTGCACGTGATCTTCAACTCCTTCGCGATGTACATCGTCGGCCGGCTGGTCGAGCAACTGTACGGCTGGCGCGTCTTGGTGGTGACCTTCCTGGTGGGCGCCGTCGGCGCGGGGCTCGCATCGATACTCGTGGCCACCGTCGGCAATGGTCCCACCTTCACCGTCGGAGCCTCGGGCGGGATCATGGGGTTGCTCGGGCTGCTCTTCGTGCTCGGCCGCGTCCAGGGCCGCGACGTGCCCGTGGGCATCGCCAACACCATGCGCCAGTACGCGATCACCTACGCCGCGTTCGTGGTCGTCTTCGGGTTCGTGGTTCCCAACGTCGACAACGTGGCGCACATCGGCGGGTTCATCACCGGTGCGCTGGTCGGGCTGGCGCTCCCTCCTCTGCGCCGCGTCGGCGGCCGCGACCTCCAGGCGTGGGAGCTGCTGACCGTGTACGGCGTCTACGCCGCCGCAGGGATGGCGCTGATCTTCGCCGCCATCAACGTGGTCGGCATGCTCGGCACCTCGCCGGGGTTCAACACCGCCCCCTTGTAGCGCGCCGGTCAGTCCACTGCGGCGCGGGCCGCCGCGACAGAGTTCCACAACCCCTCGAGGTCGTAAAAGGTGCGCTCGCCGGGCAGGAAGACGTGCACGATGACGGAGTCATAGTCCAGGCACGCCCACGAGGCGTCCTTCAACCCTGTGGTGGACAGCGGCCGCACCTCGGCCGTCCGGCAGGACTCCTCGATACTGTCAACAATGGCACGAACTTGCCGGTCAGTGTCACCTTCACAGATTACGAAGAAGTCTGCGATGGTGGTCTTGCCCCGAAGGTCGACGGTGACGACGTCCCGCGCCTTCTTGTCAGACGCCGCCACGGCGATCCGCGCGGCGAGGTCGTCAGGCGTCATCCACAACCATTATCGCACCGCAGCCGATCGGTAGAGCCCGCTGGCCGCGATGATGTCGGCGACCGCGGCGGGGACCAGCCCCGCGATCGGCTTTCCCTGGGCCACGCGGCTGCGCACCTCGGACGCGCTGATCGGTGGCGGCGTGAGCTGGAGGACCCGCGTTCTGCCCAGGTCGAGCCCCAGCGCGCGCGCCTGCGCCTCGTCGAAGGAGGGTGAGCCGGCGCGTTGGACGACAACCAGGCTGATGGTGGCAAGAAGCTCATCGCTGCGGTGCCATTCATGGATGTGCCGCGCAGCATCGGCGCCCACGACCCACCATGGCTCCCTGTCCGGGTACTTCTCGCGCAATGTCTCCAGGGTGTCGATGGTGTAGGACAGACCGCGGCGGCGCAGCTCGACATCGAGGACGGTGACGCCTGGCGTGGTGCGCACCGCCGTCTCCAGCATGGCCAGGCGGAGATGTGCCGGCGCGACCGGCTCGTCGCGCAGGGCTGGCGTGTGCGCCGGCACCAGCCACGCCTCGTCTGCCCCGATGGCGTCGCGCGCGCCGATGGCGAGGACCAGGTGCGCGTTGTGCACCGGGTCGAACGTCCCGCCGAGCACGGCGACGCGGTCGGGCTCAGCTGTCATCGGCGTACACGAACTCGAGCTCGCCGATGCGCACCGTGTCGCCGTCGACACACCCCGCGGCCGCGAGCGCGGCGTCAACGCCGGCGCTGCGCAGCTTCTGCTGGAGGCGCGCGACCGCCTCGTCACTCTCCATGTCGGTCATCGCAACGACCCGTTCGACGCCGTCGGCGGTCACGCGAAAGACGTCGCCCTCACGGGAGACCGCCGGCGCCTGACGGCGAGGACGGTGGCGGTAGAGGCGGTGCTCACCCGGCTCGCCCGGTTGCGACAGCGCGGCCTCCAGCTCGGCCGTTCGCGCCGCCACCACCAGTGCGGCGGCTCGCTCGAGAAGCTCGGATGTGCCCTCGAGGTCGGCTGCCGCGATCAGCGGCACGCCGGGATGGCTCTCCCCAACCCGGGCTCGTTGGTCGGCATCGAGCAGGTCACTCTTGTTGAGCACCAGCAATCGCGGCTTGGCGGCCAGAGCCTCGCTGAACGCCGTCAGCTCTCCGTCCACCGCGGCGATGGCGTCGGCGACGGCTTCCGGGGTCTGGGTGGCGTCGACAAGGTGCACCAGCGCCCGAGTGCGCTCCAGGTGGCGGAGGAAGTCGAGGCCGAGACCGACGCCGAGATGGGCTCCGGCGATCAGCCCGGGGACGTCCGCGACGACCAGGGTCATGCCTGACGCCGTCTCGGCGACCCCGAGATTGGGGTGCAGCGTGGTGAAGGGGTACGACGCGATCTTGGGGTGGGCGCCGGTGAGCGCCGCCAGCAGTGTCGACTTGCCTGCGTTCGGCAGTCCGACCAGGCCGATGTCCGCGATCAACTTGAGCTCGAGATGGATGCGCCGCCTGGCGCCGCGCTCGCCGAGTTCGCCGATCCGTGGCGTCTGCCGTGTCGCCGACGCGAAGTGTGTGTTGCCGCGGCCGCCCCGGCCGCCACCGCCGACCACCGTGCGCGCTCCCGGGCGGTCCAGGTCGCAGAGCAGCTCATCGGTGTCGGCGTCGCGGACGATCGTCCCGGGAGGCACGTGCAGCACGATGTCCGTGCCCGCGGCACCGTGGCGCATGTTCTTGCCGCCCGCGCCACCGGTCGGAGCGTGGAAGCGACGCCGCTCGCGGAAGCCGGCGAGGGTCGGGTCGGTGGAGTCGGCAACCAGCGCGACATCGCCGCCGCGGCCGCCGTCGCCTCCGTCCGGTCCCCCCATCGGGACGTACTTCTCGCGCCGAAAGCTCACCGCACCGCGTCCGCCGTCACCGCCCGCGACGTCGATGGTCACCTCGTCGAGGAACGTGGCCGGTGCTCCTGCTACCCGGCGCTGGACGGCGCCTCGACGACCTCGTCCAGCTCGACCAGCTCACCGACCTCGATGATGGGCAGCGAGCGCACGTTGGCGCGGGTCCGGTCCTTGCCGGTGCTATCGAACGCGACCAGCCCTGTGGCACGCGCGTACAGGGTGTGATCGCGACCGACGCCGACGTTCTCACCGGCGAGGATCTTGGTGCCGCGCTGGCGCACCAGGATCGAGCCTGCGAGCACCACCTCGCCGTCCTGGCGCTTGATGCCCAGGCGGCGGCCGGCACTGTCGCGGCCGTTGCGCGAGCTTCCGCCGCCCTTCTTATGCGCCATCGTTCGTCTCCTTGGCGCGCGAACTCGTGCCGGTGCGCTTGGGAGCCGGCTTGGCGTCGCCGGCAGCCTTCGTGCTCGCCTTCGCTTTCGCCTTCGCTTTCGGCTTGGTCGCGGTCTTCAGCGCCGCTCCGGCGGCCTTCGGTGCCGGCTTCGCGGTCGCGGTCGACACACCTGTTGCAGACGCGGTGGCGGCGCTGCGGCGCTGAGCCTTCGGCGCCGGCTCACTGGGCGCGCTCGCCGAGGTCTCGGCGCTGCGCGAGCTGCGCGCGGTGCTCGGCCGGGGTAGGGTTGCGCCCCTGGCGAGGATCGACTCGACGCGCAGCTCGGTGAGGTCGCTGCGATACCCCGCCGCCTTGCGCGAGCGCTTCTTGGCCTTGTACTTGAAGATGCGCAGCTTCTCGCCGCGGCGGTGTGCGATCACCGTGACCGCGACGCGGAGGCCGTCGACGTCCTTGCCCACCGCGGTGGTGCCGTTTCCGCCGGTGAGCAGGACGGGCTCGAGGCCGACGACACTGCCGACCTCGGCGTCGAGACGGTCGACAACCAGGCGATCCCCGGCGCTGACCCGGTACTGGCGGCCGCCGTGCGAAAGGATGGCGTACATGCTTGCTCGTGAGAGAGATTGGCGGAACTGCGCCCGCGCGGTCGCGTGTGCCGCGGGCTGAGGCGGAAGGGCAGGATAGCACAGGCCAAATGCGGCCTGGCGCTGCCCTAGCCGACTGAAACCGGCGCCACCGCGTGAAGGCTGTACGTGTCACCGGCGCTGTCGGTGATGTTGGCGTCGACCGTGTACGTGCCGGCCGGAACGGTAGAGAGGGCACTGCTCGGGGCCGGTCCGTTCGAAGCCGTGGCGCTCGGTGTCGCTCCTTGGTTGTCCGAGTTTCCCGGAGTGGCCGTCGCGGTCGGCGCGGGCGTGCTGAAGCTCCGCCCGGCGCCCAGGACCGTGACCTTGAACACGATGACCACGTACCCGGGCCCGGCGTTGCTGAGCGGCGGCAATGTGAAGCCGTCGTAGTACACCTCGAGCGTGTTGCGTATGGGGTCGACACCCGAGCTGCGCGTCCCGTTGCCGGCGAAGGGGGTCACGCTGCCCGCGAAGGTCATCACTGGTGGCAGCGTGATCAGCACGCCGACGTTCTTGGCGTTGCCCGTGCCACCGTTGATGATCCTCACCTGGTAGGTCACGGTGGCGCCGCGCTTGGCGGTGCCGGGGCTGACGCTCACCAGGGCGGTGAGCTTGGCGGCGGGTTGGACGATCACGTTGTAGCCCGTGGCGTTGGTCTGGCCCGCGTTGGTGTCACCGGCGGCATACGCCTGCACGACCGCGCCGCCGGGCTGCCCGTTGATGTAGACGGTGAAGGTGATGTCCACAGACGTGGCCACCCCGGCGCCGGCCGCCCCCGGTGGCGACAGCGTCCACAGGCCGAAGATGGGCGTGGTGCTGTTCACCGCCGCGTCGAGCGGTTGGGTGCGCGTCGCGCCGGGCGCCCTGATGGCGGTGGTGGCGTGGTAGCGGAAGGCCTCCGGCAGCGTGACGTGAACGGTGACGCCGGTGACCGTGCCCGGCCCGTTGTTGACCATGTGCACGGTGAAGATCGCCTCGTCGCCGGGGGAATACTGCGGGTAGGTGGTCGGGTCGGTGGCGACGTACCCGCTCGCGCCGGTGTGTGCCCCGGTGATGCTGACACTGAGCTGGCCGCTGCCCGATCCGCAGGCGGACAACAGCAGGGGGGTGAGCGCCAGACTCGCCGCCGCCAGGGCGGCTGGGCGTCGCAGCACCAGCCGAGGGTGCGGGCCCCGGCTCAGGCGCGCTGTGCGGCGCGGAGC
>NZ_JAEKNS010000038.1:0-42400 GCF_016464765.1 Candidatus Aeolococcus gillhamiae
CGCCCGCGGATCAGCCGCGGGCGCTCGTTCAGCGGACCACGCTCAGCTCTGAGCGCCCCGACGTTGGCGGTTGTCACGCTGCCCGGCGAGGCGAGCGCTCCCCCGGGGGAAGGGAGCGCCGCCTCCGCTAGGAAGCGGGGACGAAGAGGAGACCGGTCGGCTTGACCCAGCCGGTGCTCACCGGGGTGATGAACCCTGTCTTCAGGTCGATGGTGCCGATGAAGCCGACCACACCCGAGTCGTTGGGTGCCTCGGTGAAGACGGTTCCCTTGGGCCCGGACCACTTGATGGTGTAGACGGCGTTCTTGCCGGCGTCGGTGACGAACAGGGTCCCGGAGTTCGCTGTCGTCCAGACGGTGTCGTCCTCCTGGTTGCCGATCGGCGTCTTGGTCACCGCCTGGTTGGCTGCGCCCGGGTTCGAGATGGTGATCAGGGCGGAGTCGCCCTGTGAGACGAGGACAACGTTGCCGTTCGGGTCGGTGGTGAATGAATCGGGATCGGTGAGGTTGAGGGTCACGGGCGCGTTGGCCACCGTGTCGGTCGCGGCCGCGTTGCCCATGAGCACCGGCCTGACCGTCGCGGAGTTGCCGGTGACGGTGATCTTGTCGACGGCAGGGAAGACGTTGTTGCCGTTGGCGTCGAGCGTGGGATTGGAGCAGGCGATGTACGTCGATCCGCCGACGAAGGCGAGGTCGTCGTAGCCGCCGCCGTGCGCCGTCGGCGACAGGGTGATCGACTGCGGCGTCGCGCTGGCCGGGTCGATGATGTTGAGCGCGGGGTTGCCGTCCTCATTGGAGGTCACCCACGCCTTGTGCGTGGCCGGGTCGATGCGCAGGCCGTCGGTGTGGCCGGGCACCGTCCACGTCCTCACGACGGTCCCGCTCGTCGTGTACTCGACGATGGTGCTGGTCTTGCCGTCACTGCCGTCCTTGGCGGTGACGTTCTGGTAGCCGACCCAGATATTGCTGCCGTCCTTCTCGATGGAGTCGGGGTTGGAGTACTTGCCACCACCGACCGCCCAGAGGGTCAGCGTCCAGCCGGGAGGGGCCACCAGGTGGTTCAGCAGCTCGGCACTCTGGGTGGACGTGGCGAACTGTCCCGGCGCCGGCGAGAACGCGGCGGCGTTCGACGACAACGGCGTGGCGGTGGTGGTGGAGCTGGAGCAGCCCGCCGTGAGCGCCGCGATGGCGATGGACCCGGCGACGACGATGCCGCGCTGTTTCCCCCGATGACCCATGGTCGAACCTCCACTCTCCCGTGCCGCGGCGGGCGGCGCACCGCTGCACAGGACACCACTTCGCCGGTTATGGACGTGGTAAGGAGCGGCGAGGGTTTGGTGGAGAGGCCGACCCGCCTACTTCCAGAGCCGGCGCCAGACACCGGCGCGACCGAGCGCCCTGCCGACGAGCTTGTTCTTGGCGCGGCGGGTGATGCGGCGTGGGTTGCCGCTGCTGACCGCCTCGATGTCGCGTGACGCGCGGGCGGCGCGGTAGAGGAATCGGGACAGGTTCACGCTGGGCCTCCTTGCCGCAAGCATCGTACGCGGCTCGAGCCCAACGCCGGGGCGACTGTCCGCGAAGGCACTGGGCTCGGCTATGCCGACTTCGCACCCCTGGTCACGCGCGCCGACTTGACCGCGCCCGGGCGGGCGCGGCCTGTTTTCCGCTGCCTGGCGAGTACCGCCGGGACGACGTCGCTCGCAACGCTGATCACCACTCGGTTGCGTCCCGCGCGCTTGGCCTCGTACAGCGCGGCGTCGGCGGCACGCACGAGCTGATCGGCGGTTCCGAGCCGCTCCGAGAACCCAGCCACCCCGAACGACGCCGTGACCGCACGATGGTTCCCGTGCGCGCCCAGCGACTGCTCGAGGCGCGTCCGGATCCGCTCGGCGACCTCGGCGCCTCCGACGACATCGGTTTCGTGGAGGAGGATGCCGAACTCCTCGCCACCGTAGCGGTAGGCGGTGTCACCCTCACGGAGCTCGCCGGTGAGCACCGCCGCCACCTCCTGGAGCACCTCGTCGCCGCGCTGGTGGCCGTGCTCGTCGTTGAATGTCTTGAAGTGGTCGACGTCCATCATCACGAAGGTCAACGGGCGTTGGTAGCGAAGACTCCGGCCCGTTTCAGCCTCGAGGTCGACCTCGAACCGGTGGCGGTTGAAGAGGTGCGTCAAGGCGTCGAGCTCGCTGCGCTCCTCCACCTTCTGGTGCAGACGGGCGGCCTCGATGGCGGTGCCGGCGTGGGTGGCGAGCGCGTCGAGGGATTCGACGGTAGCAGCGTCCGCGGTTCGCCCCTCAGAGTCGCGGACCTCGAGCACGCCGACCACCCGCGCGCCCACGATCATGGGAAGGGCCAAGCGGGTGCGCGAACCGTCCGGCCCGACGGCGGTGGCGTCGTCGCCATCGGTGGCGGTGCGGCCGTACTTGGCGGCCTTGCCCGCGCAACCTTCGCCCAGCGCCAACGGCTCGATGTCGATTGGCACACCGTTCGTTCCGTCACTGTCGTACGCGGCGACCAATCGATTCTGTTCGTCGTCGGTGAGCCACACGGTGGCTCTTGACCACCCGCTCACGACCGTCGCGCTCGTCGCCACAGCGCGGAGGACGTAGCGAAGGTTGAGGCTGCCCGCAACCTCGCGAGCGAGAGTCAGGATCTGCTGCAGGCGCTGAGCATTGTGAATCGCCTCCGACTCGCGAGCCAGCCGCGCCTCGCGCTCCTGGGCCAGCGACCGGGTCATCTCCGTCAGACCGCTGCTGATCTGGCGTAGCTCGAGCGGGCCGGATTCAGGAACTTTGGCGGCGAGGTCGCCGTCGCGAACGGCACGCATGGTGGCGAGGAGCCCGTCGACCGGCTGGACGATGTCGCGCTGCAGACGTCGATGCTGTCGCGCGGTGACGAACAACGTGATGGTGAAGAGGAACAACTCGAGTGCGGCGGCGACCCCCAGGACCAGGTACTGGTTGAAGCGCGCGGAGGACAGCTCGACGTCGATCTGGTTGGCCAGCGGGGTCTCAGCGGCCCGATACCGGTCGAAGAGGGTCTTGCCCGTGCTGAGGATCGGCTGCGCAGCGGCGACGCTGGTCGGTGCCGGTGCGGCGGCAAGGGGTTGCGCCCAGGTCGTGACCCAGATCTGCTGAGCGACCCGCGCCGGTATCAGGTAGGACTGCAGGATGGGACTGCCGGCCACCTCCGCATCAAGACGGGCGTTGAAGTCGGCGAGGTCCCGCGCGCCCTGGTTGTACGGCTCGAGGAAGGTGCGGTCGCGGGTGAACAGGTAGCCGCGCACGCCCGTCTCCTCGTTGAGCATCGCCTGCTGAACCTCGTGGGCGTTGTTGTTGACGTCGATCTCGCGGCCCAGCTGAGGTCCCACCACGAAGACCGACAACGCGAGAGTGATCAACGCGATGGCGAGCGCGCCCGCGATGATCACCGAGATCAGCCGGAAGGACGTCTGCAGCTGACGCGCGATGCTCGTCGGTGGGGAGGCGGGGGCAGTCATCCCAGCTGACCTTACGGGCGTGCCATCGGGGGAATGTCACGTGACCGTTGACAATCGCGCACAAGTCGAAACGGCGCTTGACAGCGGCTTCTGCGTGCGTCTACACTTACGGTAAGTGATGGCTAACGGAGAGGCGATGACCGCGCTCGGCGACCCGACTCGGCGGGCGATCTTCGAGCGGCTTGCGGACGGACCGCTGCCCGTCGGGGCGATCGCTCGCGGGTTGCCGGTGAGCCGGCCGGCGGTGTCGCAGCATCTGAGGGTGCTGAAGCACGCGGGGCTGGTGCGCGATCGCCCGGTCGCCAACCGTCGGGTCTACAGCCTCGACCCGCACGGTGTCGCCGAGCTGCGCGCCTACTTCGAACAGTTCTGGGACCACGCGCTTCGCGCATTCAAGACAGCCGCTGAAAAGGTGGAGGAGGAGACCCAGTGACGACACAGGCAGCCGACACGACCGTCCGCGCATCGGTGATGGTCGACGCACCGATCGACCGTGCGTTCACCGTGTTCACCAAGGAGATGGGAACCTGGTGGCCGTCGACCCATCACATCCTCCAGGGTGAGCTCGCCGAGATGGTGTTCGAGCCCCGCGTCGGCGGCAACATCTATGACCGCGCCACCGACGGCACCGAGTCCCGCTGGGCGCGCGTGCTCGCGTACGACCCACCGAACCGGCTGGTGTTCAGCTGGGACATCAGTAACCAGTTCCAGATCGAGGGCGACCCGGAGAAGGCGAGCCAGGTCGAGGTCATGTTCACCGCCGAGGGGCCGGGACGGACGCGCGTGGTGCTCGAGCACAGCAAGCTCGACGCCCACGGCGAGGGCTGGGAGCAGCACCGCGACATGGTCGGCAACCAGGACGGGTGGCAGCTCGGGCTGGAGGCGTTCGCCAAGGCGGCGGAAGCACAGAGCTAGCGCCTCGCGCGCCGCGCGCGTATCCGCGGTGCGTGCGCGCGCGTATCCGCGTGCGCGCGGGGGCGCGCCCGTCCGTGACGCGTGCGCGCGAAGAGCCCGTCTCCCCCTGCGGCGGCGGGCTCTTCGTCGTCCCCCGGGCCGCGGTCGAAGGCGTACCCGTGGTGCCAGAATCCGCGTCAACCGGGCCGACGGCCCGCGTCGTGGAGGGGGCTGTGCCTCGGTCAGGGCTGCTCTGGATCGGACTTGCAGCCGTTGCGGGGGCACTGCTGCCAAGCACGGCTGCGGCTGCGGGGGTGTCGTTCTCCACTCCGGCCGGCCTACCCGGGCTGCCACCACTGTTCGGCATCGTCTGCCCGAGCGCGATGACCTGCTACGCGGTCGGCGGCCTCAGCGGCGCCACGGTGGTGTCGACCAGCGACGCTGGCAGACACTGGACGACCACCACGGCGGCCGGCATCGACGAGCTCGACAGCGTCAGCTGTTTCAGCGCCACCCACTGCGTCGCCGTCGGACGTGCAGCAGGCACAGGCGCCGCAGCGATCACGCGCGACGGTCGCACCTGGACCGCCGCCGGCTCGCTTCCATCAGCGACGGCGCTCAGCTCGGTCTCGTGCGTCGCGTCGTCCCGCTGTCTGGCTCTCGGATCGACGTACACGACCTCGAGCTCGCAGTGGATCTCGTCGGAGCTGGTGTCGGTCGATGGCGGAACCACATGGACCGCGGCGGCGGCGCCCACCTCCCAGGGGATCCCCACGGGGCTCAACAGGGTGCAGTGCGCGACAGCGCAGCGCTGCTTCGTGGTGGGCGGGGGCACCTGGGTCAGCGACAACTTCGGCGGCTCGTGGAAGGACGTCTCACCACCGAATGGGTGCTCGGCAGGCCAGGGCTTCTGCCTGCCCGCGTACAGCGACCTCACCGGCATTGCCTTCACCAACGCGTCGCACGGCGTGGTGGTGGGCGGCGAGCAGTGCGGGGGCCAGGGGGTCACGCAATGCGCGTCCGCGTATTTCTCCACCACTGACGCGGGCGCGAGCTGGCGGATGTGGCCGGCACCGAACGGCAAGCAATACGCGTTCCTCGACGACGTCTACTGCAGCGGTGACCTGTGCCTGGTGGCCAGTGATTCGTCCGCCAGGTCCTCCATCCTGCAGACGTCCGACGGCACCAGCCTGACCAGCGTCGGGACAACCGCCGGAGTCGTGATCGCGATCACCTGCGCTCCAGCCGGACCGTGCATCGCGGTTGGCAGGAACGTCGACGCAGGGATCCTGCTGGTGTCCGGGGTGGGGATCAACCCCGC
This sequence comes from Candidatus Aeolococcus gillhamiae, assembly GCF_016464765.1. NCBI lineage: Bacteria > Bacillati > Candidatus Dormiibacterota > Candidatus Dormibacteria > Candidatus Aeolococcales > Candidatus Aeolococcaceae > Candidatus Aeolococcus > Candidatus Aeolococcus gillhamiae. Next base: position 5,714 of record NZ_JAEKNS010000038.1, read on the forward strand.
TGCTAGTGGCGGCGCTGGCGCTGGCACTGGCACTGGCGGGGGTGGCACAACGAACAACGTCGTGTCGAGCTTCAGCACGTCGCTGCCGACTCCCGCAGCGGTGGGCAGCTCCGCGCCGGCGCTGCTGCTCAGCGCGCTGCTGGTGCTCGCGCTGGTGCTGCTCGTCGTCTTCCCGTCGCAGCTCTTCAACCGCACCTATGACGAGAACCACGACCGGATCCGCGCGTGGTGGGAGCGCCGGCTGCCATGGACACGCGCCCGACGCGAACGCGCGCAGACCCGCGCCCTGCGGGGCGCGGCGGCGCTGGCAGCCGCGGTTCTCATCGGCGCCGTGCTCGGGTCTCTGCTCGACCCCCTCGCGGGTTTCAACGCCAAGAGCGCGGCGCTGTTCGCGGGGATCGTGCTGTCGTTCGTGATCTCCATGACACTGGGCGCCGCGGTGACCGCCGCATACCGGGGCGCGCGCCACCGCGGCACCCATTGGGAGCTGCGCGCGCTGCCGAGCGGGCTGGTGGTGGCCGCGGCCTGCGTGCTGGTCTCGCGCGTGGTCAACTTCCAGCCGGGGTACCTCTACGGGATCATCGGCGGGATCGCGTTCGCGGGCGCGCTGCCGCGGCGCGACGAAGGTCATCTCGTCGCGCTGTCGTCGGCGGTGACGCTGCTGGTGGCCGTGCTGGCCTGGCTGCTGTGGGTGCCGGTGAGTACCGCCGCGGCCAAGCCCGGAGCGGGGTTCGGGATCGCGCTTCTCGCCAACGTGCTCAGCGCGCTCTTCGTGGGCGGACTAGCGGGCGTAGTGCTGGGGCTGGTGCCACTGCGCTTCCTCCCCGGCGAGAAGCTCGCCGCCTGGCATTGGGGGGCGTGGGCGGCCATGTTCGCGGTGGCGATGTTCGGGCTGGTGCAGATCATGCTGCGTCCGCAGTCGTCGAGTGCGCACGTCGCCAGCGTGCCGCTATGGACGACGGTGGGATTGTTCCTCGCGTTCGGCGCCGCGTCGGTCGCCTTCTGGGGATACTTCCGTGCCACTGCCCGGCAGGAGGCTCCGCCCGGCTAGGTCGACGCGCGCCTCGCGGACGCGGATCAGTAGGCCCGGCTAGCCTTTCGGCTCATACCGCATCGCCACCGCCCCCGAGCCGAACTCCAGCTGGCTCACGAGCCTCAAATCGACAAGCCTCGAAAGCCCCGCGAACAACGTCGGCCCGTGGCCCGCGAGCCTGGGATGCACCACGAACTCGTACTCATCGATCAATCCCAGCTCCGTCAGCGCCAGCGGAAGCTTCACGCCACCCACGAACAGTCCCTGACCTGGCTCTTGCTTGAGCAGCTGAACGGCCTTTCCCAGATCCCCGCGCACGAGCTCCGCGTTCCAATCGACACGGTCGAGGGTGCTCGACACAACGTACTTCTTGGCGGCGTCGATCGTTCGGGCGAACTGTTCCATCCAATCGGGCCTCGCTCCCGTCGGCGCCGGCAGCCGCCACGCTGCCTCCATCATCTCGTACGTCACCCGGCCAAAGAGGAGGGCATCGGCCTGGCCGAGGTTCTCGACCGCGTGCCGATGCAGGTCTTCGTCCGCGACCATCGCACGATGATCGCAGCACCCATCCAATGTGACGTTGATGGAATACCGAAGGGGTCGCATGACGCAAGAGTACCGATTGGTCAGTGAGAGTCATCGAGCGGGGTTCAACGACGTCAGGCAGCGGCGGCCTCAGCTTGACGATCAGGTCGACGCCGTCACCGTCGCGCGGACGCCAGCCAGGCGGTCAGACGGTCCGATGTCGCGCTCGGCTGTGGTCGCAGTGAGTTCGCGCGCTCGGCCATGAGGCGAATGGACGGGTCGCTATCCAAGGCCCGGTGTCACGTTGGCTACGAATTGGCTGCCTCGGCCCGCCGACTCTGGAGATGAGCGCGCTCGGCGTCGTTGGTGACGAGCTCGAGGGCGCGGTCGTACGCCACGAGAGCGTCGGCGGTACGGCCGAGACGAACTAGCAGCTCGGCCCTGGTGACATGCAGCAGGTGGTACGAGTCGAGCGCCTCGGCGACGTCGTCTGCGAGGCCGAGCCCCCGCGCCGGTGACCCGCACTCGGCGATGGCGACAGCGTGGTTCAGCGCCACGATCGGCGACGGCGCCAGCGCGCGCAGGGTGGCGTACAGCGCGGCGATCTCCTCCCAATCCGTGGCCTGGACAGAGTCCGCGTCGCAGTGCAGCGCGGCGATGGCCGCCTCCACCTGGTAGCGGCCGGGGCGGAGGTGCGCGAGCGCGCCCTCGAGCACGACATGACCTTCGTCGATCATCTCGTGGTCCCAGCGCGAGCGATCCTGGTCGCGGAGCAGGCGCAACTCGCCGCCGTCGCCCTGGCGTTCATCACGACGGCTGTGGGTCAGCAGCATCAAGGCGAGCAACCCGGCTGTCTCCGGCTCCTCGGGCATGAGCGCAGCAAGGAGCCGGCCGAGACGGATGGCCTGGTCGCACAGCGAGTGGCGCACGACGTCGTCGCCGCTGCTGGCGAGGTAGCCCTCGTTGAAGACCAGGTAGATCACCGCGAGCACTGACGACAGCCGTTCCGCGAGCAAGGGTTGCGGTGGCACGCGGATGGGGATGTGCGCGGCGCGGATCTTGTGTTTGGCGCGCACCAGGCGCTGCGCCATCGTCGACTCCTGCACCAGGAACGCGCGCGCGATCTCCGGCGTGGTGAGACCGCCGATGAGGCGCAGCGTCAGCGCGATGCGAGCCTCCATCGCGAGCGCCGGATGGCAGCACGTGAACAGCAGCGTCAGGCGGTCGTCGGGGATCGGCGTGCCGTCGAAGGGCGACGCCGGGTCGCTGTCGTCGTCGATGTTGAGCCGCAGCGCGGCCTCGCGTGCAGTCGCCTGGGTGCGCTCACGACGGAGGTGATCCATCGCCTTGTTGCGCGCGGTGGTCATCAGCCACGCGCCGGGACGATCCGGGGTGCCGTCGCGCGGCCAGCGTTCGACGGCGGCGGCGAGCGCTTCCTGGACGGCGTCCTCGGCGAGGTCGATGTCGCCGAGCAGCCGTGTCAGGGTGGCGACGATGCGCGCCGCCTCACCGCGGAAGACGCCGACGAGCGCATCCTCGGCGGTGACGGCAACGCGCGGAACGTCAGTGTTCGACAAGTGGGCGGATCTCCAGCGTCGCGCCGTCGACGAGCGGAACATCGCGGCCGATCTCGATCGCCTCGTCAAGGTCGGCGCAGTCGATGAGGTAATAGCCGCCGAGGTGCTCCTTGGTCTCCGCGTGCGGCCCGTCGGTGACGATGGTGTCGTTGCCCTGGCGGCGCAGTGTTGTGGCGGTGGTGACGTCGGCGAGCTCAGCGCCGTCGACGAGCTTGCCGCGCCGACCCGTCGCCTCGATGAACTTCTCGTGGCGTGGGAGCATGTCCTCGCGACGCACAGGTGTGTCGGCCGGGGAGCGGATCAGCAGCATGTACTTCATGGCGTGGCCTCACTGTGGCGGCGGATCGGGTGACGATGTCTGTGCATCGTAGAGAGTGGTCGAGCGATGGACGGCGCCCCGCTCATAGCGAGGCGCCGCCCGACGCGTCACTACATCGACCAGACGGGTCGAACCTCGATGGCGCCCTTGGCGGCGGCCGGGATCTTGGCTGCCCAGTGGGCTGCGTCGGCCTCGTCCTTGCACTCGATCTCGTAGTAGCCGACGAGCTGCTCGGCGCCGCTCGCGACCGTGCCCGTGCTCGCATCCGTGCTGCCGTTGCGCACCCGCACCACCTGCCCGGCGGCAGAGGGCTGAAGGGGCTCGCCGGCCAGGAACGCGCCCGCCCCGCTGAGCTCCTCCTGCAGCGCGCCGTACGCGCCCATCTCCGTGTCGAATCCCGGTGTGCCGGGCCTTTCCGCTTTGCTCTCGTCCTGCCAGAGCAGGAGCACGTACTTCGGCATCGGTTGTCCTCCAGACCTTGTGGGCCGCCGGGGTGGCCGCCCTCTGTCTGTACGACGCAGCGGGGTGGCCAAAATCGACAGCACCCCGTCGTCGCATCAACCACGCGGGATAGCGCGGGCGCGCGCGGTGTCAGATGGCGCGGAGCAGCGGGCGCCCCTGTCCGGTGAACCGCTGCGGCCGCTCGCTCGCACGCATAGCCGCGACGCGGTCGATCGCTTGGCGCAGGAGGTCGTCGACCGGCATGGCCAGCTGTCCCGCGTTGTCGTTGGCGTAGGCGAGCAGCTCCGGGTTGGACCGGGCGAAGCGGAGGGTGGCGTCGATGACCTTCCCGGGCTGGCTGCTCATGGCTGCAGGGTGAGGCCGGCCGGCGACAGCTGTGTGTCGCGCGGCAGGTGCCTGCTGGCCGATCTGGTTAGAGTCCGGGGCCTATGGCTGACAGGAAACCGGCCCAGAAGAGCACGGCGAAGGCCGCCAAGAGCACCAGTACCACCGCCAAGGCGTCCCAGTCTTCACAGCCGAGGAACGACGCGCGATGAGGGAGCTCATCAAAGAGCGAGGGCGGCCGGAAGCAAGGCGGAGGAAGAAAGCGCCGTGCTCGCCAAGATCGACGGTATGGCTCCAGCGGATCGCGCCATGGCCAAGCGGATCCATGCTGTTATCAAAGCCAGCGCGCCAGAGCTCTTCGCGAAGCTCTGGTATGGGATGCCCGCGTACGCCAGGGACGGCGCCATCGTCTGCTTCTTTCAAGACGCCGGGAAGTTCAAGATGAGATACGCGAGGCTCGGCTTCACGGACAAGGCGAACCTCGACGATGGAAGCATGTGGCCGAACGCCTTCGCGCTCATGAAGCTGACCGCCGCCGACGGGAAGAGGATCGGCGCGCTCGTGAAGACGGCGGTGAGCTGAGGGCCGAGCTCGGCCCACGTCGCTCTAGTCGCCGCTGAGAGCTGCGGTTCGCTCCAGCGCAGCAACCGCAGCCGGCCGGCTGCGACGACCGAGCCCGCACGAGGTGGCGACGTCGACCTCGCCGCCCACGTTGCGCTCGATGACGTCGCGGAGCTTGCGTTGCTGCTCGAGGTCCTGGTCCTCGTGCACGAAGCCGGCGATGAAGCGCGTGCGGTGGGGGATCACGAGGCGACGCAGCGGCGCGTACCACGCCTGGTCGGTGCGCGGCACCTTCTCCGCGGCGGCAAACGGCGCGTGGATGTACTCCAGCTGACGGCCTTTCGGCCACGCCTTGACGATGGCGTTGGAGAGCAGCACCACCGGGGTGGAATCAGTCAACGTGGCGAGCGCGCGATGGTTCATGTCGCCAAGGCAGAGATGCACGCCGAAGCGCGCACCCTGCGGCGCCTCGCGTGCGAGACGGGCGATCCCGCGCCCAAGGAAGGTCGCCATCAGTCCGCGCAACGGACCGGGCATGCGCGCGACGAAGATCAGCTCGGCAGGGACCTCGATCTGGAAGACGACGTCGTTGCCCGCGCGGCGGTGGATCTCGCGGATCTCGCGGAGTGTTGCCGTGCGGAACGCGGCGCGGTGGCGGAAAGCGCCGATCGGCCCCAGGGTGAAGAGCGCCATGTCGAGGTCGCCGGGCACGCCCGCCTGGAACGCGAGGGAGCTGTCGCCTTGCTCGTCGCGCACGCGCTGGAAGGTGGGCCAGCTCTGCTCGAACGCGGCGACGTGGCCGAAGTCGAGCGTCTCGCCGCGCAGGGTGTGGCCCTTGCGGACGCGCAGGACCGGCGTGTTGTCGTAGTCCGACCAGTCGCCCTCCTTCTTCAGCTCGAGGTCGGGGTGACGGCGGAGCGCGTCGATGATGTGGACGATCCAGTGATGGCGCTCGCCCGTCTCGCCGTCGGGCAGGGTGCGCAGCCGCGAGCCGAGGTGGGTGGTGGCGAGGTGCATGGCGTCGTCGGCGCTGTCGGCGGGGATGCTGCCGACGAGGTGTGCGGCCCTGGTCACCGGTTCTCCCTCATCGCGGCCGAGTCTATGCCGTTGGGCGGGGCATCGCCACGAAATCGGCCACCACGCGGGCGAGCTCCTCGCCCTTGTCCTCCTGGAGGAAGTGACCGGCGCCGACGATGGTGGTGTGGGGCTGGCCGGCGGCACCCGGGATCTCCGCGCGCAAGGGTGCGTCGGCGCCGCGGGTCACCGCGTCGGAGTCGGAGAAGGCGCACAGGAAGGGCCGGTCGAAACGTCGAAGAGACTCCCACGCGCGCCGGTTGGCGGGCGCGGCCGGGTCGTCCGGGCTGGTGGGGACCAGCAGCGGGAACTGGCGTGCGCCCTCCTTGTATGTCTCGTCGGGAAAGGGAGCGTCGTAGGCGGCGACGACGTCGGGTGTGAGGTCGGTGACGCATCCGCCGCTGACAATTCGCCCGACGTGCAGCTCCGGCGTCTCCTGGCTGTAGCGCTGCCAGGCCAGAAACGCATCGCCGGGATGCTGGTCACCGGTCGGCAGGGCCGTGTTGGCGGCGACGACGCGGGCGAATCGCTCGGGGTGCTCAGCGACGAGGCGCAGGCCGATGAGGCCGCCCCAGTCCTGGGCGACGAGCGTGATGTCGTGCAGGCCGATCGCCTCGATGGCGGCCCAGGTCCAGTCGATGTGCGCCTGGTAGGTGTAGTCCTCACGGCGCGACGGCTTGTCGCTGCGTCCAAAACCGACGAGATCGATGGCGACGGCGCGCAGCCCGGCGTCGACGAGCACCGGGATCATCCGGCGATACAGGTACGACCACGACGGCTCGCCATGCAGCAGCAGCACCACCTGCCCGTCGGGCGCTCCCTCGTCGACGTGGTGAACGCGCAGGCTCGTGCCGTCAGGCGCTGCGACCTCGACGTAGTGAGGTTCGAACGCGTAGTCGGGCAGGTCGACGAAGCGGTCGTCCGGCGTGCGCAGGATCTCCACGGGCACCTCCTCGGCTGCTGTGGGGGCGCAAGGGTAGAGGCTCAGGACGAACGAGTTCTGCATCCTTGCGGTCCGCCGCCCCTGATCGAAGGCCGCGTACCGCGCCGGCTCGCCCAGTGGCGTCAGTCAGCTGTGGCCGGCATCGTGGGCGGTGTGCGGATGGCAGTGGTGCGCAGCTGCCTCCCGCTGCTCTCCCATCCCGAGGAAGGCCACCAGCCATGGCGCGTTGACGACCGGACCGTTGTTGCCACGGGCCTCGCGACGGGCCTGGCGCCGCGCCCGCGCCTCGAGGCGGGCGAGCATGCTCTCCTGCTCGCGGATCTGTCCCAGCTCGGTGATCTCGAAGTCGTGCATGGCTGTCACTCCTGGTTGCGGTCGCAGTTTCGACCCTCACCCACCGTAGGTCGGGGTCGGTTTTGCCGCGAGTGGCAGAAACGACAATCTTCGATAGGTTTGTGCCAAACTCCGAGACATGCTCCAGAAAGTGGTGGCGGCGATCGGCCAGCGCGTCGCGGCGTTCGAGCTCGGCGTGCTCAGCGAGGTCTTCGGGCTCGACCGTTCGGATGACGGCCTGCCTGTGTACGACTTCAAGGTCTGCGCGGTGGAGCCTCCCCCGCTGCGGAGCGACGCCGGGTTCTTCGTCGACACGCCGTACGGGCTCGAGGAGCTGGAGACAGCCGACCTCATCGCCATCCCGGCATGGAAGTTGGGCCACGAGCCGCCCGAGGAGCTCCTCGAGGCGCTGCGTCGGGCTGTGGCCCGCGGCGGGCGCGTGATGAGCGTGTGCACCGGCGCGTTCGTGCTCGCCGCCTCCGGTTTGCTCGACGGCAAGCGGGCGACGACGCACTGGCGCCATGCCGGCGAGCTGGCACGCCTCTACCCGGCGATCGACGTCGACCCCAACGTGCTGTACATCGATGAGGGCTCTGTGCTCACCAGCGCGGGGACGGCGGCGGGGATCGACCTCTGCCTGCACATCCTGCGCAAGGAGCACGGCGCCACCGTGGCCAACGCGGTGGCGCGGCGCATGGTGGTGCCGCCGCATCGCGACGGCGGCCAGGCGCAGTACATCGAGGCGCCCATGGTGGAACACGACCGCGGCGACGATCTCGCGGTGGTGCTCGACTGGGTGCAGGCGAATCTCAACAAGCCGTTTGGCGTCGACCACCTGGCGCGGCGCGCCAACATGTCACTGCGCACGTTCAACCGGCGCTTCGCAGCGACGACGGGGACCGCGCCGCACCGGTGGTTGATCAACCAGCGCGTGCAGTTGGCGCAGCGACTGCTCGAGGAGACCGACCTTGACGTCGAGCAGGTGGCCGAGCAGACGGGGTTCGGCACGGCCGCAACGCTGCGCCAGCACTTCGCGCGGCAGCGGGGGACGTCACCGCAGGCGTATCGGCGTCAGTTCTGCGAGGTGACACCGAGCGTGCGGCAGAGCCACGGCAACGTCGATGCCAGTGGAGATGTCGCGCATCAGAGCTGCGTCCCGCCGAGCCGAGCCTCGATGGTTGCGGCGACACGGCTTCGCGGCACCCGGTAGCGGTCGAAGCGGCTGCCCTTGCCGATCGCGACTCGCAGTTCGATGTGGGCGGTGGGAATGTCCGTGCGGGTCAGGTGGGGGACATCAATCGCAGGGATCAGCCAGGCGTTGTCGTCAAAGGCGTTGTGGTCGCGTCGCCATGCGAGGATGACGAAATCGACGTTTGGCGAGGCGACGAAGGCAGGTCCGCTGAAGGCGATCTCACCTTCGGTGTGCGCGTCGGCGACGATCATGCACTTCACCTGAACACCGCGGATGGCGCCCGTCGGTCTGTGGCGGACCAGGTACTCAACCTCCTCCACGTCCGGAAACGACTTGAACGTGTTAAGCGTTGCCGGCGCGCCGAGGAGACGCATCACCTCCAGCTCTGCGAGGTGACCCAGCAGCTTCTTTTCAGGCGGTGGAACGGGCACGGGCGGTAGTGGTGCAGGAAGCGCAGCACGGGTTGGCACACCCGCGGACGGAAAGAGACGGGTGGACAATTCGCTGAGTGCGCACGAATACGGCCACGACTTGGTGCCGGGATGCGGCGGATAGGGAAGGAACAGACCCACCTCCGGCCTGGCGGCTCTCCGCGGGTGGGAGCCGAGGGTGAGGACCGTGTCAGCGTCCATGACGTAGACCGCGTCGGCGAGGCGAACCGTCGAGGGATCGAGGTACGCCATCACGAACGTGACATGCGGGTCGTCGAGGGCGTTGCGGTTCACCACGACCTCGATGCCCTTGTGCGTGAGGACTGCGCGACCCTTCACCTGGACCGCACACATGGCCTCGTCGTCGACGCGTCGAACAATGCCGTCGACGCCTCGGTCGTCGAGCGGGAGGAAGACGTGGGTGACCCGCTCGGCGTTGCCGACCACGGCAGCCCAGACGAGCCACTCCACGACTTGACCGACGGCGCGATTGGACGGGACCAAGAGGTCGTCGGCGAGCACGCGTTCAGGTTATAGCGAGCACGGGTGGCCAGCGCCAGGGGCGCGGAGGTACGGTCCCTCTGTGCCGAGCGACGAGGTCACTGCCCTCATCGAGATTGCGATCCGCGAGCGGACAGTGCTGCGCGTCCGCTACCGGACCACAGACGGTCACGAAGAGATGCACACGATCGAGCCGCTCGCTATCCGATTCAACCAGGCCGGCCACCGGGTGCTGTGGTGCTGGGCCCGCGACGGCGGCCACATCGAGCAGTTCCTCTGGGACGGGATCGAGAGCGCGGTTGCCACCGGTGAGACATTCCCGCTCCGGCCGTGGTCGGACCCGGAGGCGGAAAGCCAGGTGTGAGCAACGGCACTTACCTGGACTACACAGGACGCGACGACCTGCTGGGCGGAGGGGCGAGGCTCATCGCCATCGACACGCCCAAGGGCCAATTCAGCGTGTGGACCAAGCGTGTCGGCAACAACCCCTCGGCCAGGCTGCTGTTCCTCCACGGGGGACCGGGCGCCACGCACGAGTACTTCGAGGCCGCCGACAGCTACCTGCCGCAGGCAGGAGTCGAGTACTACTACTACGACCAGCTGGGTTCGGCGTCCAGCGATCAGCCCGATGACCCGGAGCTGTGGGACCTCGATCGCTTCGTTGAGGAGGTCGAGCAAGTACGACGCGCGCTCGGGCTCAGCAGCGACAACTTCTTCCTGCTCGGTCATTCCTGGGGCGGCATCCTCGCCATCGAATACGCGATGAAGTACCAGCGGCACCTCAAGGGACTCGTCATCTCCAACATGATGGCCAGCATCCCCGCGTACAACGAGTACGCCAACACCGTCCTCATGCCCGCGATGGACCAGGACGCTCTGCGCGCGATCAAGGAGCTCGAGGCGGCTGGCGACTTCGAGAACCCGCGTTACATGGAACTGCTGATCCCGCACCACTACGTGCACCACGTGCTGCGCATGCCCGCCGACGAGTGGCCTGACCCGGTGAACCGCGCGTTCGCGCACACCAACCAGTCGATTTACGTGCCGATGCAGGGGCCGAGCGAACTCGGCGCCAGTGGGAAGCTCGTCGACTGGGACCGGTTCGATGACCTGGACCGGATCACAGTGCCGACGCTGGTGATCGGCGCGACCCACGACACCATGGACCCTCGCTACATGGAGAGGATGGCCGAGCGCCTCCCGGACGGGAGGTTCCTGCTGTGCCCGGACGGGAGTCACATGGCCATGTACGACGACCAAGTGCGGTATTTCGACGGACTGACCGCGTTCATCACTGACGTGGCCGGGCCGGGCTGATCCGGCGAGAGCCGCCCAGCGACTGCTCGAGGAGACCGAGCTCGACGTGGAGCAGGTGAGCGAGCAGACCGGCTTGGCACCGCAGCGACGCTGCGACAGCACTTCGCGCGGCACCGCGGGACGTCGCCGCAGGCCTATCGACGCAGTTTCGGCAAGGCGACAGCGTCCGGCGCGTGCTAGCGCCGAACCAAGAGAGAAGAGCTGGCGCGCGTCTCAGTCCTGCTCCGCCGCGGGCGGCATCTGCTCATGCCAGGGTGTCGTCCGCTCGTATGCCGCAGCCAACTCGAAGACGGTCGCGTCGTCGAAGCGGCGGCCCATGACCTGCATGCCCACCGGCAGCCCGTCGTCGCCGAAGCCCATCGGCAGCGACAGTGCGGGCTGCCCGGTGAGATTGGCGGGGAGAACGAGGCTGCACCAGTCGTCGAAGAAGGGATCGACCGCCACGCCGTCGATCGATGGTGGTGACAGGATGTCGACACCGAAGGCGGTCAGCTGCATGCACGGCGATACCAGCACGTCGTATTCAGTGAAGAACTCCGCCCACGCGCGCGTGTACGCACTGCGAGCGTGCAGTGCATTGACGTACTCCCAACCGGCGAGATCCCGACCGGCGCGGATGAGGTCCGCGCTGCCCGCGCTCATCTGTGGCTCCCAGTCCTGGAGCAGAGGCCCTTCGGACGCATAGCCCTCGCAGCAGGCGAAGAGGTTCCACATCGCCATGGGGTTGCCGGTTGGTGGATGCGCCTCGGTGAGCCGACACCCCAGGTTCGACAGCGTGTCAAGCGCACGGGCAAACGCACGGCGCACGTCGGGGTCGACGGCTGCGAACCCCATGTCGACCGAGACGGCGACGCGCAGTGCTTCGACTCCACGCTCCTCGGTTGCCGCCGCCACGTAGTCCTGTGCGGCAACCGGGTACGTCATGTCGTCGACCGTCGAAGGGCCCGCCATGACCGACAGAGCCAGAGCCGCATCGCGAACCGATCGCGTGATCGGCCCGTCAACCGACAGGGTCTTCCAGCCCTTGAAGCCCGGCTCCTTCGGCACCAGCCCGAAGCTAGGCTTGTGGCCGACGATGCCGCAGAATGACGCGGGGATCCGGACCGAGCCGCCGCCATCGGTGCCGAGCGCGATCGGCGCCATTCCCGCGGCGACCGATGCCCCGGCTCCTCCACTCGAGCCGCCCGGGGTGCGGTCGAGGTTCCACGGGTTGCGCGTGAGGCCGAACACGCGGTTGTCGGTGGTGCCGCGGTAGCAGAACTCGGGGTTGTTGGTCTTGCCGACGATGACGGCGCCCGCAGCGCGTAATCTGGCCACTGCCTCGCAGTCGGCGTCGGGCACGAAGTCTCGATAGGCGAGCGATCCGTTGGTGGCGACAGCCCCGCGCATCCAGATGTGGTCCTTGATGGTGATGGGAACGCCGAGGAGCGGCGCCTGCTCACCGCGACTCACCTCCTCGTCCGCCTCGCGTGCGCGAGCCAGCGCGTCCTCGGCAAGGACGACGGTGAACGCGTTGATCGCCGGGTTGCCGCGCTCGATCGCCTCGAGCGACGCCGTGACCAGCTCGACGGCGGAGATCTGCCTGGCGCGGACAGCGGCCGCCGACGACAAGGCGTCGGCGGCCAATCCGTCCGGAGGCACCGGTCCTAGTCCCGTGCGTGGGCCACGGCGAGCTGCTCGAGGTTGACGTCCGCGCGGGCAGCCACGGCGCGTTCGTTGGCGGTGTCGATCGAGCGGCTCAGCAGGAAATACAGGATGCCCGCTATTGGCAGCCCGATGAAGATCGAGATGTCCGCCCCGCTGAGGTCCTTGGCGACGAAGCCCTCGTACAGCGTCCCGGTGTTGAAGAACGGGATCATCGCTGCGAACCCAACCAGGTACGCGATGATGCCGCGCCATCCCCAGCGACCGTAGATCCCATTCGGCTTGAAGATCTCGGTGATGGCGTAGTGGCCGCGGCGCACGATGTAGTAGTCCACCAGGTTGACGGCGGTCCAGGGGATGAAGAAGTAGAGGACCAGCAGCAAGAAGTTGGTGAAGTTGGTGAGGAAGTCGGCCGAGCTGACGAGTGCTCCGACCAGGCCCAGCCCGGCAGTGATCCCGATGGTGATGATGCGCACCAACAACGTCGGACGGATCCGTTTGACGGAGTCGATGGCGCTGATGAGGGTCAGTGACCCTCCGTACATGTTCAACGCCGTCACCGAGATCAACCCGAGTGCTGAGAAGACGAGGATGACGCCACCGAAGCCGCTGAACAGCTTGTTGCCGGCATCGTGGATGGCGCCGATGGTGTCGAAGGTGGCGCCCGTCGCGAGCGACGCAGCAAGCAGTGTCCCCAGCGCCATCAGCCAGATGGCCCCCAACGCGGAGCCTCCGTAGGTCCAGTAGAACGTGCGGCTGACAGTGACGCCTGGTGGGAGATACCGCGAGTAGTCCGACACGTAGATCGCCCAGCTGATCTGGTACCCGGCAACGACCCCGAACTGCGCGAGGAAGGGGGTTACGTGGAACTGACCGAGGTCCCAGGCGTTGCCGGGAAGCCCGACCTTGGTGATCACCACGATGGTGAAGATCCCGAAGAACACGACGAATGCGTAGGTGAGCAGCCGCTCAACGCTGTGGATGAGGTCGTATCCGACCAGGGCCACCGTGAACGCGATGACCGTGGCGATGATGATCCAGAGCTTGACGTCGCCGCCGACGGTGACATTCATCCCCTGGCCGGCGAGGATGGTGTTGAACACGTTGAAGCCGGCGTACTGGAGATAGGCGAAGAGCCAGACCAGCAGCGCGCCGATGTACCCGAACTGAGGACGCGACTGGATCATCTGCGGCAGTCCCAGCTGCGGTCCCTGTGCCGAATGGAAGGCCATGAAGAACGTGCCGAACAGGGTGCCGGCGATGATCGCCAGCAAGGACCAGATGACGTTGCCACCGGTGGTGATGCTCACCAGGCCGACGGCGAGCGTCGCGATCTGAGCGTTGCTCATGAACCACAGCGGTCCGAGGTGCCAGAGCTTGCCGTGCCGCTCGCGCAGCGGCACGTAGTCGATGGACCGGACCTCCAGGCCGCTGGGCCGCCGGCCGGTGCCTGGGTCAGTGGCGGTTGCCATTGGTGTCCTCCTTGACTGGTGGTGCCATGACTGACAGCAGCTCGTACGCAACGTGAGCGGCGGCGATCCCGGTGATCTCCGCGTGGTCGTATGCCGGGCTGACCTCCACGATGTCGGCGGAGACGACATGCAGCCCGGCCAGCCCGCGAACGACGCCGAGGAGCTCGCGGCTGGTCATCCCTCCCGCCTCCGGTGTGCCTGTGGCCGGCGCGTGGGCGGGATCGAGCACGTCGATGTCGATCGACACGTAGACGGGCGCGGAGCCGAGGCGCGCGCGCATCCGGGCGACGACGCCGGCAACGCCGAGCTCCTCGATCTCGGTGCAATGCAGCGTCTGGAAGCCCAGCTCTGCGGTGTCGGCCAGGTCCACCCGGTCGTACAGCGGGCCGCGGATGCCGATGTGCATGCTGTGTGAACGATCGATCAGGCCCTCCTCCGACGCGCGGCGGAATGGCGTCCCATGCGTGTACGGCTCACCGAAGTACGTGTCCCACGTGTCGAGATGGGCGTCGAAGTGGAGAACAGCCACCGCGCCGTGTCGAGCGTGCACGGCGCGCAGCAGCGGCAGAGCAATGGTGTGGTCGCCACCGAGCGTGAGCAGGCGAGCGCCGGTCTCGAGCAGGGGCGTCGCGGCCGACTGGATCTGGCCGATGGCCTCGGCAATACTGAAGGGGTTGCAAGCGACGTCGCCGACGTCGGCGACCTGCTGCCCCTCGAAGGGCGCAATGTCGAGCGCCGGGTTGTACGGGCGCAGGAGCCGGGACGACTGGCGGATGTGCGCCGGGCCGAATCGGGCGCCCGGGCGATAGCTGACGCTGGAGTCGAAGGGAACTCCGAGGACAGCGACGTCGGCGCGCGTGACGTCCTCGATGCGCGGCAGCCGCGCGAACGTGCTCAGCCCGGCGTAGCGCGGGACGACCCGGCCGTCGACGGGCCCGACAATGTCGTGATCCTCCGCCACGCTCTCCCCTTGCGGATCCACCGCCCGAAGCCAGGCGGCGGTGTCCGACGGCGGGATGATGACAGAACCTGAGGGCAAGGAAACGAGCCCGTGTTTTCGGAGCCCCCGCCTGGCGTCCGGTGCTCAAGGGCGGCAGAGCGCGTGTTCCATACTGGTGGTCATGACACGCGCTGACCGCAGCGACGAGACTCACTGGACGCGCAGCAGTTCGGCTGCGGCCGGTTCGTGAGCCGCCTGCTGGTGCCGCCTGGTGAGGGACGCGGCCTTCGTGTGCGGGCAGGTACTCCGTTCAAGGTGGTGGACGTCGATGGGGGCCAGGTGGGTGACCTCTTCGCGTTCACCGCCGACGACCCTGGCGAGTACGCGAGCGCTTCACACACGCGACCGTCCACCGGGCGACTGTTTCCTCGGCCAGGCCAGAACGTCCTCACCAACCTCCGCCGACCCATCCTCGAACTGGTGGAGGACAACTCACCCGGCTACCACGACACCCTGTACGCGGCGTGCGACGCGGCTCGCTATCGCTCGCTGGGCGTCGACGCGCCCCACCGATCGTGCGCGCAGAACCTCGGTGAGTCCATAGCCGCGCTCGGTTTGCCCGGCGTGGTCGTTCCACAGCCGCTCAACGTCTTCATGGACGTGCGGGTGGACTCAGACGGCGAGATGAGCAGTCGTCCAGCTTCGAGCGGGGCTGGCGATCACCTCATTTTCCGTGCGCTCCTTGACTGCTACGTGATTCTTTCGAGCTGCCCGATGGACATCGTCCCAATCAGCTCCGGGGGCATCACCGCACTCGCCATCGACGTGGACGACCAGCTATCGACCGGTACTGCGCCTCTGCGAGGTAGCGCCCCCGGCGGAGAGCTTCAACCGAGCAGCCGGATGACCGCCTGACGGCGGTACTCGAAGATGCGGTCGAGGTCGCGGCGCACGAGCAGGCGATGTACGAGCTCGCCGAGAGCGCCGAGCGGCAGCGCGTAGCGGACGCAGTCGCGCGAGAGCGCTCCCTCGGGATGCGGCTCGACCTCGTGCGTGTGTTCCCACAGTGCGTAGGGGCCGCGCAGCTGCCGGTCGACGAAGCGATGGCCGGGCTCCCAGGCGTCGATGCGCGAGATCCATCGCAGCGGCACTCCGTGAATGTGAAGGAGATACTCGAGGCGGTTGCCCACGCGCATCTCCGCGGGCTCAGGGCTGACCATCTCGAAACGCAGCCACGGAGGCGTGATCTTCTCCAGGTTGCCGGCGCGCGCGAAGAAGGCGAACACCTCGTCCACCGGCCGGCGGATGACCTGGGTGCGCTCGAGCACGTGCACGGTCATGCCGCAGCGCTCAGCACGTCGCGCAATGCAGTGTCAAGGTGCGGGTGCACGAAGACGTAGCCGAGGCCCTCGAGCTTGGCCGCCGAGACTCGCTGGCCACCGATGACCGTCATCGACATCTCGCCGTACAGCGCCCGGACCACGAAGCCAGGAACCGGCAGCAGCGCCGGACGGTGCAGTGCGTGTCCGAGCGCTCTGCTCAGCTCGGCGTTGGTCGCCGGGTTGGGGCTGACGACGTTGATCGGACCGGCCGCCGCACGGGTATCGAGGCAATGCAGGAGGGCACCGACGACATCGTCGATGTGCACCCACGGGACGTACTGCCTGCCGCCCGCGATCGGGCCGCCGACGCCGAACTTGAACGGTGGCGCCATCTTCTCGAGTGCGCCGCCGTGGGACGAGAGAACGACACCGGTGCGGCTCACCACGACGCGCACGTTCGGTGCGGCGGCCGCGGCGAGCGACTCGTGCTCCCAGTCCACGACCAGGCGGGCGAGGAAGTCCGTACCGGGTGGCGACTGTTCGGTGAGCCACGCGTCGCCATGGAGGCCGTAGAAGCCGGTGGCGGACTGCGACACGAACGTCAGGGGCGGTGACCCCGTTGCGCGCGCGTGGATGGCCCGGGTGAGCAAGCGCGTCGAGCGAAGGCGCGAATCACGAAGCTCTCGCTTCACTGCTGCGGTCCAGCGCTGCCCGATCGGCTCCCCGAGCAGGTGGATGATCGCGTGGGCGCCGTCCAGGGCTGCGGAGGGGGGCGACTGGCGGGTGGGCGAGCGCCACGCGTGCACCTCGACGTTGCCGAGGACGGCGCGGGCGCGCTCGGCGTCGCGGGAGAGGGCGACGACGTGGTCGCCGCGGGTGTGCAGAGCGGCGACCACGGCGCGACCGATGGTGCCGGTGGCACCGGTGACCACCACGCGCCTCACGACGCTGCCCTCGCCGGGCGCCGCTCGAGAAGGTCGAGCAACTGTGGCGCGCCGCCCGCCCAGCCGTCCGCGCCGAGCGACCGCGCGGTGTGCTCGTCGATGCCCGAGCCGCCGACCATGATCGGCATCGCGAGGCCGGCAGTGCGTAGCGCGGCGACGAGCCGACCGGCCTCTGCGCCGCGCTCGGATGTCGTCACCGCGATGCCCACGGCGACGACCCGGGGCAGCCGTTGCACGCAGTCGACGAACGATTCGGTGGGCACGTTGGCGCCGAGGTCGATGACCACGAAGCCGCTGCCACGCAACAGGTCAGCTGCGAGCGCCGTCGGCATCGCGTGCAACTCACCGGCCGGGGCCCCGAGGACCACGATGCCACGGCTGCGCCCCGGCCGGCGGAAGAGCGGCCCAGCGCGGCCGACCAGCCGGAACATCACTGTTGTGGCGCAGTGTTCGTCGGCAACGCTGATCCCACCGCCCTCCCAGCGCTGGCCGATGAGCCGCAGGGCGGGCACCAGCACCTGCATGTAGAGCTCGGCCGGAGTCGCGCCGCCGCCGAGAACCGACTGCACGACCGACCACGCGCCGGGCTCGTCACCTGCGACAAGGCGGTCCACAAGCTCGGGGACGCGCCGGGGGTGCGCGGTGTGGCCGCGCCCAGGTGCGGTCGAGGCGCCGCGCGAGACGAGACGGTCGACGTCGGCGCGATGCACCACCCACTCGCCGTCACGCTTGCTGGCGGCGAGGCGGCCGGTGCGCACGTAGCGGTAGGCGGTCATGTAGTGGACGCGCAGGCGCTCGCTGGCCTCGAGGAGAGTCAGGGTGGAGGGGACCGGAGTGCCGGTGCCGACCCGGCGTGGCGAACGTGTCTGGCTCATTTAGTGATAAATGGTAGCAGAACCGCTCGGCCGCCGCCGCTGGCCGTTGAGTGCGACCTGCAGGAGCGCGGTGGGCGTGGTCACTGGCGCCGCGGACGCACCACCAGGTCGCCACCACAATTGGGGTCGACGGAGAGAATGTTCACGTACCACTCAGGTGCGTGCGTCGAGTCAGCGACATACGCGGCCACCTGCGACCTGGGCCGGTTGATCACGGTCTCGGTCAGCACGTCGACAGCCATGGCGTCATTAGGACGCGGCCGCCGGCGACTTGTCCAGAGGGGCAGGCCTCGGCCACGTCAGAGATCCAGTAGCGGGTCAGTTGCGAGGCCCCGGTAAGCGCTCACCGGGGCCTCCGTTGCAATGGGGTTTGCTGCGGCATTGGGCATCACCTCCTTCAACCAAAGGCGTTGAGCGCTGGGCGGGAGCACCGCGAGCGGCATGAATGCCATATATTGGCCGGTTTGTGCCAAATTGCCGCTATGCTTCTCAGGGAGGGGATTGAGGCCGCCCTGGCGACGGGCGAGAGCTTCGCCCCTCGTCCCTGGTGCAGCCGGACGCCAAGAGGTAGAGGATGCGTCTGTGAGCGCATCGACGGTGCTGCCATTCCTGGCCGTGTCGGCGCTGGTGATCATGACCCCGGGGCCTGACACCGCCCTGACCATCCGCAACGTGCTGCTCGGTGGGCGTCGCGGGGGCTTCTTCACCGCCCTCGGGGTCTCGGCGGGGCAGGCCACGTGGGCTATGGCGACGGCCGCGGGCGTTGCCGCGCTGCTCGCGGCCTCACGTCCGGTCTTCCTCGCGGTCAAGTTCGCCGGCGCCGCGTACCTTCTGTTCCTCGGCGCCACCATCCTGTGGGCGGCGCTACGGCCGCGCGGCACTGCGCGTGGCACCGCCGTCCCGCGGGCGACGACACCGTTGAGCGCCCGCGCGGCGTTCCGTCACGGTGTGATCAGCAACCTCGCCAACCCCAAGATGGCGGTGTACTTCACCGCCGTTCTGCCGCAGGTCGTGGGAACTTCCCGCGACTCCTTTCCTGCACTGGCCGGGTTCGGTATCGGGTTCTCGCTGCTGACTTTTGCCTGGCTATCACTGTATTCCGTGGCGGTCGCCTGGGCGGGCGCGGTGTTGCTGAGGCCGCGGGTGCGGCGCGCGCTCGAGGCGACCACCGGCGCGGTGCTCATCGCGCTCGGTGTGCGCGTTGCCGCGGAGGCGCGGTAGGGGCGGGCGTGAGCTGCCGCCCGCGTGGGCTGCGCGTCGTCGAGCGGGGGTCGAGGTAGGCGGCCGCGACCGTTCGCACGACCATGGTCCATGACCGATGACAAGTGCATGCAACGCGCGGGTCGCCACGACGCCAAGGCGCGGCCACGATAGCGTCGCGCGGCTGGCGGCTCAGTCCGCTGAACAGTCGTGGCAGCTACGGATGGTGGACGACGGTTCCAGCCGAGGGACATACTGGCCGCCCACCACGGAACGGAGGACCGCAGATGTACGGAACAGTGGCGCGCTGGACTGTCAAGGAAGGCAAGGAGAAGGAGCTCGAGCAGCTCTCCAGGGAGCTGATGACCGAGTCGCCTCCCGGATCTCGCAGCGTCGTTGTCTACCGCGCGGACGCGAATCCACGCGAGTACTGGGTCACCAGCACGTGGGACAGCAAGGAGGCCTACACGTCGAACAGCAACACGCCACAGCAGGACCAGCGGTTCCGGCAGTTGCGAGAGCTCATGGACGCCGACCCCGAGTGGCACGACGGCGAGGTGGTGTTCCCCGAGGGCTGACGACGGCCTAACGTCACCTCCGCGCGCATTCGCGCTCGACCGCGTCGGCAAGTTCCCACGCGCAGTCCATCCACAGCTGCAGCTCGTCCACCGTGGGGGCGAGCTCGTACACGCGGACGTGGCAGGCGCGGCTCAGGCCGTCCCAGACGACGCTGACGCGGCCGGCGAGCTCGCGGTCGTGGAGGAAGTCGCCGAGGCACAGCAGCTGGCAGCGGCAGGTGGTATCGCGCATGCCCGGCGCACGCAGCTCCCACAGCTGGTCGAGCGCGGCCTCGAGCGCCTGGCGCGTCAGCAGTGCCGCACCGCGCGCCCACAGGCCGACGGTTGCCGGGCTCTCGATGCGCACCAGGTCGCGCGCCGCCGACACGAGGTCGTGCGCGTCGTCAGTTGCTACTGGCACCGTGGGTCTCGCGAATGCGCTTACCGAGCTTCTCCGCCGCGCGGACGAGCGACACCATGTCGCCGGAGATCTTGTCGTGCGAACCGCGGTTGGCGAGTCGCACGACGGTCACAGCGTCGGGCATACGCTCGCTGAGCCACTGCATGACGTCGCCGGCACGCGTCGAGTCATTGAACAGTGCCAGGGCCAGCCAGGTGGTCAGCTTGGTCGGCTCCTTCAGCACCGTCTCGATCTCCGACTGGGTGCTGCCGTCGCGGAACATGCGCCGGGTCACCGCCTCGGCGCACGCCGCCTCCAGCGCGTTGCGACAGAAACCAGGGACAACGCGACGCGCCTCGTCTGGCAGATGCTTGCTCTGAGCGACGGCCATGGCGTCGTCGATGTAGCGCGTTACGGGGTCGAGCACCGGCACCAGCTCCACCACCGATCCCTCCCGCCGGAAGACCTCGATGATGGTCGCGGACATCTCGAGGCGACGCACGGCGTCGGGGAGGCGATCGTCGTGGGTGAAGACGAGCACCTGCCGCTCGCGTGCGACGCGGTTCAGGACGCGCGCCAGGCCCTCGACCTTCACCGGGTCCATAGCCTGGACGGGGTCGTCGATGACGAGGAACCGGAACGGCGACTCCGGCATCGACGCGCGCGGTAGGAACAGGCTGAGCGCGAGGCAGTTGAGCTCACCCTGGCTCATCACGCCGAGGGCGCTGCCGTTCTCCCCATCGATGCTGACGTCGAGCGTGAGGCGACGCAGGTTGGAGCTGCCGGTGCCCTCGAGGCGAAGGTCGCCGAGCTGCACGCTGCTGCTCTGGCGCAGCTCCTCCCAGTTGCGCTGCACCTCGCCGGCGATGGGCTGGAAGCGCTGGTTGCGGAGCGACTCGTGCGCGTCCTTCAGCCACGCCTCCGCCGCCTTGAGGCGCGGCAGCTGCGCGCGTTGTGTCTCGGCCGCGCGTGCGTCGGGGAGCCACGCGCTGAGCTGTTGCTGCATCGGCCGCCAGCGGTCCTCGCGGCGCTCGAGCTCGGCGTTGGCGGCACTGCGCACCGCGGCGGTGGCGGCGATGAGGTCGGGCGCGACGGTGTCGAGGTGGGTGGCGAACGCGAGCGGGTCGTCGCCGACAGGCGGTGAGGTCCAGCGGCGCCACTGCGCGTCGGCGGCTGCGACGTCCACGCCGACCAATGGCGCGTCGCCGAACACCGGCGGAGGGGAGCCGATGAGGCGCCGTGCCTGCGCTGCGATCTCCGCGGCGCGACGGTGCACCTCGTCCACGGAACTCGCCTGCGCACGGAGCTCGGTGATGCGCTGATTGGCTTGCACGCGCCACTCGTAGGTGAGGACGCCGGCGGTGCCGCAGACTGGGCAGTCGAGGCCCTCGTGCGGCGCGTGCACCTTGAGTGCCTGCTCGAGTAGGACGGCCGTGTCGCGCGCTGCCGCGGCGTCACTGCCACCGATGCGACCGAGCTCGTCGTTGACCTCGCGGAGCCGAGCGGTGACCTCGCGCACCTGGGCGCGGTCGATGACGGGCAGTGTGCTCAGCTCGCGCAGGGTGCGCAGCGCGGTGTGCTCCTCGACCGCCGCGAGGCCGCCGGCCACGACCTTTTCGACGGCGGCGAGGTCCCATGTCTTGCCGCTCAGCGCGATCCGGACCGCGTGGGCGCGTTCGTCGTCGACCGTTTGCAGCGCCGCGGTGAGCCGGGTGGCGGCAGCCTGCTGGTCCTTCACCTGCCTCTCGGCAGCGAGGCGTGCGTTGCGGAGGAGTCCCTCGGCGGCGGCGATGTCGGCGAGGCCGAGAATGGACGCGAGGGCGTCGTACAGATCGGTCGGCTTACCCTCGAGGATGCGGCCAAGCTCGTTGTGCGAGAGCAGCGGCGGGTAGCGGCGCAGGGCCTCGTCCCAACCCTTCTCTGCGAGGGTCGTCTTCTTCCCGTCGATGGTGAGCACGGACCCTGAGACATCTGCGGCGTCCGGCCAGGTGCGCGTGACCTTCAGAGTTGACGGGCGACCCTCGACGCCGAAACTCGCCGTGATCTTGGGGGGCTGCTGATGGAGGTTGCGCCAGCCCTCGACCCAGACGCGGGGGCGGCCAACCCAGCGCTGGTTGGCGCCCGTGAGCAGCATCTCGAGCGCTTCCGCGAGGGACGACTTGCCGGAGCCGTTGCGGCCCACGACCAACGTGAGCCCGGGGCCAGGTGGCAGCTTCAGGGTGACCGGCGGGCCGATTCCGCGGAAGCCTTCCACCTCGATGGAGGTGAGGAACGTGCCGGCAAGCGTCGGCGCGGTCGTCCTCGGCTTCGTGGCGGCGCTGGCCGTCGCACCGGACAAGACGGCGGTAAGGGTGTCGGACCCCTCGAAGGCGGCGAAAACGAGTTCCGCAGCGTCGGCCTCCTTCGGCGGATGGTCAGCGAGCTGGCGGGCGACGAGACCAAAGAGGGTGGGATCGGGCATAGCTGGCGGTCACTACTCGGTGGACAGGACAGTGCCACCGGCGTTGATGATCTCCGCCCCGCCGCAAAGCTCGGAATGCGCGAGCGCGGCATTCTCGATGAGCCGCCGTTGGAACTGACGGCGCATGTCGAGTTGATGCGCCCTGTTTCCGATCACCACCCCGGGATCCGTCGCGTACTGATACTGCGCTGTCCCACCGCGCTTCAGGAGGGCCGACGCCATTGAAGCTTGGTGTGGAGGTCGAAGGGCCTCGGCTGTGATGGACTGATCGGCATGGCCTTGTCGTCCCTTGGTAATGGTGCGTCTTACCTTGGCGTCGTTGACACCGCTGGTGCTGGCTGCCGTCATCGGACTTGGATTGGCTCGGATCGGCACCTGCCGGCCGGAGATTACCTGACCTCGACTCAACCGCACACCATCTCTGCGTCGCAGTAGCGCGGCTAGGTCCGTTCCTCGTTCCCGCGTCCACGGTGGGGCCGCCGGGCGACAGGCGCGTGTCGGCTAGGAGGAGGATGCGCTAGCTCCGTGCTTGAGTCCATCGAACAGCAAACCCACCAGACGCTCGGAGGCCTGCGCCGCCTCTTGGTCGGTCGACATACAGATGCCCCCGACGGCGCGGAGCAGGTCGGATCCCTGGATGTCGCGGCGAACAGTTCCGGCAGCGACGCCCGCCGCGAGGAGCTTGTCCGCCGCGGCCGTGGCGCGCCCCTTCGTCTGCGCGAAAAAGTCGGCGTTGCTGTGCAGCATCGGCTTGAGCACCGACAGCATGCCCCGCTTGGTGGCGACGTGGCGGACGAACAGCTGCATCCACTCCTCCAGCGCCTTGTCGGGCGGAAGGGTCTCGAGGAGGCGGTCGGCCTCCGCGCAGAGGACGTCGACCTCGTGGCGGTACACGCCCTCGACGAGTGCGTCGCGCGTGGGGAAGTGCCGATAGAGGGTGCCGATGCCGACGCCGGCGTCCTGCGCGATGTCCTCGAGAGGCACGTCCGCGCCCCTGGCGGCGAAGGCGGCGGCCGCCGCACCGAGGAGGGCATCGCGGTTGCGGACCGCGTCGGCGCGGAGCGGGCGGTCTGTGGAAAGCGGAGCGGCCGTGGCCTCTGCCCCGCTCTCGGCGGCTGCGATTTCAGCTTCCACGACGGGTCACCATATACCTGGGTTGCAAAAGGGAGGGATCCTCCGTATACTACCGGAGGAAGCTTCCGTTTCGCCATCGTACCACCTGGAGGTGTCACATGCCACCCACCGAAACCGTCGTCCGGCCAGTGCGCCGGGCCATCCACCCGGGCCTCGTGCTCGGGATCATCCTCACCGTCCAGCTGATGGTGGTGCTCGACGCCACCATCGTGAACATCGCCCTCCCTGACATCGCCAGCGCGCTGAACTTCTCGCCGGCGAGCCTGTCGTGGGTGATCACCGCGTACACGCTGGCCTTCGGGGGCTTCCTTCTGTTGGGCGCTCGCGCGGGCGACCTCCTCGGCCGCAAGCGCGTGTTCATGGCGGGTATCGGCCTCTTCACATTCGCGTCCTTTCTCGGCGGGCTGGCGCCGAACGGCGGCCTGCTGCTGGCGGCGCGCGCGCTGCAGGGCGTGGGTGGGGCACTTGCCGCTCCGTCGGCCCTGGCCTTCCTGATGATCATGTTCCCCGAGGGACGCGAGCGGCTCCGTGCACTCGGCTACTACGCCGCAGTGTCCGTGGGCGGCGGTGCCGTCGGCCTGATCCTCGGCGGCTTGCTCACCCAGGTTGCGTCGTGGCGCTGGGTGCTGTTCGTCAATGTTCCGATCGGCCTGGTCGTGCTCGTACTGGCGCGTCGTTCACTGACCGAGACCCCCAGCCGCAACGGGCACTTCGACATCCTTGGCGCGCTGACCTCGACCGTGGGTGTCACCTCTCTCGCATACGGATTCGTGCGGGCGGCCAGCAATGGCTGGAGTGACCTGATGACCATCGTTGCCTTCGGTGTGGGTCTCGTGCTCGTTGGGCTGTTCGTGGTGCTCGAGCGGCGCGCGTCAGAGCCGATCACCCCGCTGCGCCTTTTCGCCGACCGCAGTCGCAATGCCTCCTACCTAGCGCGACTCTTCCTCGTGGCCGGCATGTTCGGCATGTTCTTCTTCCTCACCCAGTTCCTCCAGGATGTTCTCGGGTACGGACCACTGCGGGCGGGCCTGGCGTTCCTGCCGTTCAGCGTGGTGCTCTTCGGGATGTCGCAGCTCAGCGCGCGGCGGTTGGTCGCCCGCTTTGGCGGCAAGGCGGTGATGGTGGTGGGCTTTAGCGTGTCGACCCTCGCCATGGCGCTGATGACGCAGCTGTCGGCGACGAGTACCTACCTGTGGGTGTTGATCCCGGTGCTGCTGTTCGGCGCGGGCAACGGGCTCGCGTTCGTGCCGCTGACCGGGGCTTCGTTGACCGGCGTGCGCCAGGAGGATGCCGGGGCGGCGTCCGGACTGGTCAACGTAATGCAGCAGATGGGCGGCGCGCTGGGGCTCGCGGTGCTTGTGTCGGTGTTCGGGTCTGCCGGGCGCGTGATCCCCGGCCAGTCGGTGGCGGCCGCCCGGGCTGCATTCGTTGTGGGCGCTGACCACGCGTTCATCGCCTCTGCGATGTTCGTGGGCGCTACGGTGCTAGTACTCGCTGTGGCCATACGCGGGCGGCGCGCGACCGCCCGCGCCGCCGCGGCGGCGGCCGCGGAGCCGGAGTGGGTGCGGGAGATTGGCCCCGCCGCCGCCCTGACGGAGGCCGTCGAGGCCTGACGTCGTCGGGGCCTTCGCATCCCATCCTGCTGAGTAGTAGGGTGGGGTGCATGCCACTTCGATTCGGCCGACAGCAGCAAGACGCGACCACGACCAGGGCAGCTGCCAAGCAGGCTGCCAGGCCCGCGGAAGCGGCCGGTTGGGTGCGTCGTGTGTACGGCGAGCGCGCGTCGGCACTGATCACAGAGCTCGCGAGAATGATGCGGGCTGCCGAGACTGAGGCGAATGTTCCGCGCACCGAGGAGCCGTCGGAGGAACCCGCCGGCACCGACCGGCAGACTCTCCACGACGACCTGCTCGAGCTGCGCAACTTGATGATTGCTGTCGACGTCAGTGAGGACGACCACGACCGCGACCTGCGTCTGCGCGCGGCTCTGTCGGAGGCCATCGGAGCCGCCAGCAGCCTCGCGTCGGCATCCCACAACCAGCCGACCGCGGCCTATCTTCGGGTTGCGAAGCCGGCAATCGACCGGGTCCTGGGCGCAGCTGGCGAGCCCATCGCCTGATACTCGTAGAGCTGGCGCAAGTCCAGCCTGTGTCCGCTTCGCAGCCTTCCGCTTCGTTGGGGCGCCGGTAGAGCACTATCCTTCCAAGCTGGATGTCGCGAGTTCGCGTTGGCCTCCTGGTCCAGTCCTCCTCAAAGCTGAACAAGGTCGACCGCGAGGCCGAGCGCGCAAGAACGACGCTGCTTTCGGCCAAACACTGCGGAGCAGACCACAGGACTTCCACAAGGCTTCCGGTGCGAGCGCCGCCGCGCTACGAAACCTGGTGAGCCGGCTTCTGGGACCGCCTGAGGTCAGCCAGCTCGGACAGGTACCTCGAGCGCTAGCTTGTCACCCTCTAGGCCTTGCGGGACTGCCACGGGATAGCTACCGTTGAAGCACGCGAAGCAGAAGCCTTCACCGCTCGGCTGACCCATCGCGCGCCGCAGCCCGTCGATGCTCAGGTAGTGGAGACTATCCGTCTCGAGCAGCCGACCGACCTCCTCCACGCTGTTGTGCGCAGCGATGAGCTCATTCCGCGACGCGATGTCAATGCCCATGAAGCAGGGCCACATGATCGGCGGGGAGGCGATGCGCATGTGCACCTCCTTGGCCCCGGCCCGGCGCAACTCCTCGACGATCCGTCGCGACGTATTACCGCGAACGATCGAGTCGTCGACGAGCACAACGCGCTTTCCGTCGAGCACGTGCTTCATCGGGTTGAACTTCAGCCGGATGCCAGACTCGCGCAGCTTCTGCGACGGTTGGATAAACGTGCGAGTGATGTAGCGGGACTTGATCATCCCCTCGACGAAGGGCAGTCCCGACTCGTTGGCGAACCCAATGGCCGCCGGCGTTGCGCTGTCCGGCACCGTGATGACGATGTCCGCGTCGGCCGGCGCCTCGCGGGCCAGCTCGCGGCCCATGTTGCCGCGGGACTCATACAGCGACTGGTCCATCATCACGCTGTCCGGCCTGGCGAAGTAGATGAACTCGAAGGAGCACATCGCTCGCTTGGTCTGGGTGCGGCGGATCCTGGTGCTGCGCATCCCTGAGGCGTCAATCGACACGATCTCCCCGGGCTCGACGTCCAACACGAACGAGGCACCCACCACGTCGAGCGCGCACGTCTCGCTCGCCATCACATAGCCAGTCCCACCCGGCGCGTCGACGTCACCGAAGCGCCCCAGCACCAATGGCCGGATCCCCAGCGGATCTCGCGCCGCGACCATCGAGTCGCGCGTCAGGAAGATCAGGCAGTACGCCCCCTCAGCTCGAGGCAGAGCGGCAGCGAGCACCTCATCGAACGTCGCACCGGGTGTCCGGCACAGCATCAGCCCGAGCACCTCGGTGTCACTCGTCGTCTCGAACTGCACCTCCTGCGCACGCAGCTCCTCACGCAGTTCGGCCGCGTTGACGAGGTTGCCGTTGTGGGCCAGCAGGAACGGACCGACCGTGGGGTGCTTGAACAGCATCGGCTGCGCGTTGGGGAGCCGCGTGCTGCCGGTGGTGCTGTAGCGCGTGTGGCCGATGGCGATGTGGCCGTGCAGGTTGTCGAGCGATTCCTGGTCAAAAACCTGGGACACCAGCCCCATTTCCTTGACCATGCTCATCGTGTGGCCGTCGCTGACCCCGATGCCCGCCGACTCTTGCCCGCGGTGCTGAAGCGCGTACAGCCCGAAGTACGTCAGGTTGGCGACGTCCTCCCCGGGATAGTAGATCCCGAACAGGCCGCACTCCTCCTCCATCCGCTCGTCGCTGAGCGGGCTGGGGGCGCGGTGATCCTGGAAGGGATCATCCGCGTGGCGCGCATGGAACTCCTCCAGTGTCATGCGCGCCGACACGTTGTCAGGCAAGAGCGCTCTCGTATGCGGCCCGCGCATCGGACAGCGCGACCTCGAATGCCCCATCCACCTGGATGTGGTCTCCGCCGGTCGCCCCCAGGCGCGTCAGCGGAACCTGGTGCCGTCCAGCCAGCTCTTGCAGGGAGATGGACGCCTCCTTCGCGTGGCTGATGAGGAATCGGGACTGGCCCTCTCCGAAGAGTATACCGGCCACCTCTGAATTGATCGGTACGGCTCCGGTCACGGCCTCGATCGCAATGGACGCGCCCCAGCCCCCGAGGATGCAGCATTCGGCCAGAGCGGTGGCCAGGCCGCCGTCGGACAGGTCGTGGCAGCTCCGAAGCAGCCCCGCCGCGATCGCCTCCAGGACGAAGCTCTGGACACGGCGCTCCAGGTCGAGGTCCAGCTCGGGCCGCGGACCGCTGTTGGTGTCATGGGCGAGACGCTGGTACTCGCTGCCGCCGAGCTCGGCGGTGAGGGGGCCTACCAGCGCGATCTTGTCGCCATCGGCGGCGAACCCGGCGGTGGTGCGCTTCTCGACGTCCTCGATGTGCCCGACCACCCCGATGACCGCAGTCGGATCGATGCTGATGCCATTGCTGTCGTTGTACAGGCTCACGTTGCCGCTGACCACCGGGGTGTCGAGGGCGCGGCAGGCTTCGGCGATGCCCTCGATCGCCTCCTGCAACTGCCAGAACACCTGCGGTTTCTCGGGATTGCCGAAGTTGAGGCAGTTGGTGACCGCCAGCGGGGTGGCCCCGGTGGCGACGACGTTGCGGGCCGCCTCGCACACCGCGATCGCCGCGCCGACGCGCGGGTCGAGCGCTGCGAAGCGCGCGTTGCCGTCGGTGGAGAGCGCGATCGCACCGGTGGTGCCGCGGACACGCACCAGAGCGGCGTCGCCTCCCGGCGGGATGACGGTGTCGTCGCCGACCTGGTGGTCGTAGCGACGGAACACTGGGCGCCGACTACCGATGTTGGGGCTGGCGAGCAGCTTCAGCAGCGCCTCACCGGGCGTCCACGGCATTGACTGCGCGAGCGGGTCTTCGCGGAGCAGAGCGCTGAGTCCGGACGGTCGGAGCGACTCCGGGTGCCGCAGCGGCACCTCATCGACAAGCATGTCGAGCGGCAGGTCGCACACAACCGCGCTGGAGTCGCGCACCACCAGGTGCCGCGAGTCGGTGATCATCCCGATGACGTCGGAATGCAGGTCCCAGCGGTCGAACCACTCCTTGATCATGCCGACGTGCTCCGGCGGCACCACCAGCAGCATCCGCTCCTGGGACTCGCTGAGCATCACCTCGTACGCGTTCATGCCGGACTCACGGCGCGAGACGTGGTCGACGTCGATGTCGATCCCGCAGCCGCCGCGGTGAGCGAGTTCGGCGGTGCTGCTGGTGAGCCCGGCGGCGCCGAGGTCCTGCATGGCCACGACGCGCGGGTCGCCGGCGAGCGCGAGGCACGCTTCCATCAGGCACTTCTCGAGGAACGGGTTGCCCACCTGCACGGCGGGGCGGCGCTCCGCGCTGGTCTCGCTCAGCTCGACCGACGCGAAGGTTGCGCCGTGGATGCCGTCGCGGCCGGTGTCGGCGCCGACGAGCATGACCGCGTTGCCGGGGCCGGCGGCGACGGCGCGGGTGAGCTTGCCGTGCTCGATGATCCCGACGCACATCGCGTTGACTAGACAGTTGTAGCGATACGACTCGTCGAAGTACACCTCGCCGCCGACGGTCGGCACGCCGATGCAGTTGCCGTAGCCGCCGATGCCAGCGACGACGCCGTCGAAGAGATGACGCTGCTTGGGCTCGTCATACGGACCGAACCGCAGGGAGTCGAGTAACGCCACCGGGCGCGCGCCCATGGTGAAGATGTCACGGAGGATGCCGCCGACGCCGGTCGCCGCGCCCTGGTACGGCTCGATGGCGCTGGGGTGGTTGTGCGACTCGATCTTGAACACCGCGGCGAGGCCGTTGCCGATGTCGACCGCGCCGGCGTTCTCGCCCGGGCCCTGGAGCACGCGCTCACCGGTGGTGGGCAGCCGCTTCAGCAGCGGCTTGCTGGTCTTGTAGCCGCAGTGCTCACTCCAGAGCGCGCCGATGATGCCGAGCTCGACACGGTTGGGTTGACGGTCCAGCTTCTCGACCGCCAGCTCGTATTCCTCGAGCGTCAGCGCCACCTCGGCGAGCTCGGCGACGGAGATCTCCGTAGCTGTGCTCACAGAGCGCCCGCGAAGACGCCGTCGCGCGCGAATCCGGACACCACCGCCTGGAACAGCTGCATCCCGTCGCTGCTGCCGAGCAGCGGCTCGCAGGCGCGCTCCGGGTGCGGCATCATGCCGAGTACGTTGCGCTGCGCGTTGACGATGCCGGCGATGTCGTGCATGGAACCGTTGGGAGTGGCGTCACCGACGGGCAATCCGTCGGGCGCGACGTAGCGGAAGACAACGCGCCGCTCGAGCTCGAGTTCCTGGAGTGTCGGCTCGTCGGCGACGAAGCGGCCCTCGCCATGCGAGACCGGGACGCGTAGCACGGTGCCCGGCGTGAGCCCGGTGGTGTACACGGTCGAACCGGTCTCGACGCGCAGGTTGGCCATCTCGCAGCGGAACTCGAGGCTGGAGTTGCGGGTGAGCGCACCGGGCAGCATGTGCGCCTCGCAGAGGATCTGGAAGCCGTTACAGATGCCCCACACCAGACCGCCGGCGTCGGCGAACTCGGCGACCGACTCCATTAAAGGAGCGAAGCGGGCGACCGCGCCGGTGCGCAGGTAGTCGCCGTACGAGAAGCCACCGGGGAGGATGACGCAGTCAGCGCCGCGCAGTCCTTTGTCCTTGTGCCAGAGCATCACCGCCTCGTGGCCGGCGAGCTCGACGGCGTGGGCGCAATCGCGGTCGGACCAGGTGCCGGGGAAGACCGCGATGCCGAACCTCACGTGCCCCGATGATACCGGCGCGCGGCGACTGGCCGCGGCCGGGTGCCCGACGCGCGGGCCTCAGGTGCTCGGGGCGCGCACCTCGCGCAGCGCCTCTTCGAGCTCCTCGGCGGTGATGTCGACGTCGTCGCCTCCACGCGCGCTCAGCTGGCGGGCTGCCTCACGCACGACCGCCGGACTGTCGTCAGCCCGCGCTGCCAGCGCCGTGAACACACGCATCCGTCGCGCCGTGCTGGCCAGGAACAGCGCTCGTTCGTGCGCCCGCAGGACAGCGACCCCGACACGCACGACCGGGTTGGGTACCGCCGCCCGCCGCCACACGGCGTGCACGCGGAACTCGACGACGCCCGTGTCGCGCCACTTCCACACCTCCCAGTCCATCTGGCCCTCCTCCACGTGGCCTTGGAGCGTGCGGTAGCTCCACCCCCACAGGCGCACGTCGCGACCGTCGTGCGACTGGGTGGCGTCGCGCACCTCGCTGACGCGGACGCCGGCGTACACGTGGAGGAGGCCGAGCGCCCGCAGCTTGAGCAGCAGGGTCCTGCCCATCAGCGGGACGTCGGGGTCGTAGTAGGCGCGGACGATCGACGGGTCGGCGAAGGCGTAGCCGCGCAGCAGCGCCCGAGCCAGCTCCCAGGTGCCGCCGGGGACCGGGTCGCCGGGGGGCTCAGAGCCGAGGTCCTGGCAGAGGTCGTCAATCTTCCACCCGGTGGCGGCGCTGGCGTGCTGGAGGTCGCCCGGGTCGAAGTTGATCGGTGCACGGGCGAGCGCAGCCAGCCGCCGGCGGACCCGCGGCGGCCCGAGCAGGCGGTCACGACGCGACATTGAAGTCCGCGATGCGATGCGTCTCGATGTCGACGCCGCCGGTCATCCGGCCGCCGGCGATGCGGGTGACGTTCTCGAGGAACGACAGCCACATGTGCAGCTGCACCTCCTTGGCCATCCGCAGGTGCTGGTACAACAGGTTCGACCAGAAGTCGCTGCTCCGCGCCCAGGACTCGATCTCGAACACGACGCCGTCGTCGTCGCGGGCGCGGAACTCGATCTGACCCGCCTCGAGGTGGCCATGCAGCGTCGCGAGCCGGAACGACGATGGGCCGACGGCGATGACGCGCACCGGGCCGTCCCACGGTCCCGGCATGCGGACCACGTACTCGTCGCCGACCGCCATCTTGGCTCTGTCGCCACGCGTCTTCTGGAAGCTCGCGAGCTTCGTCGGCGCGGCGCTGTTGAGGTCGCACTGCACCGCAGCCATCAACTCCGCCGCGTTCATTCGACCGCGGCGGACGCTGGTGCGGTAGCGGCGATGGAACAGGGGACCGTGGCCCTGCTCGGCGGGCTGGACGTCGGCGGCGTCGACACCGTGGGGATAGGTCGGCGGCAGGTCGCGGCCGTCAGTGCGCTTGGCGATGAGCTCGCGGCGGTGCAACGGCGTCGTGCGCCACATGTAATCCCAGGAGGTGAGCGCGACGCCCGTCGGCCAGCCGAGCGCCGTGAGCCAGCGGCGGCGGCGGTCGAGACGGTGGGGCACGCCCCGAGGCTAGTGGAAGGCCGCCCTACAATGCGGGTGTGATCAGCCGCCAGCTGCACCGTGCTGGCCTGCGCGCGGGCCACATGCAGGCGTTCTCGCTCGCCTCGATCGGGCTGTGCATCGGCCTCTGGATCCGCGCCAAGACGGTCGACCAGGACGAACGGGGCAACGCCGAGAGGCGCGCGCTGTTCGTCGGCCTCTGGCCCCCGACCATCTGGCTGATCGGCGACAGCCTCGAGCGCCACGAGTAGCCGGAGAGGCTCCGCTCAGGCGCCGGTGGCGGCGGGCTCCAGCTGCATCTCGAGGCCGATTCGGTAGTCCTCGATCACCGGGTTGCGCAGCAGCTGCTCGCACATCTGCGTGGCCTTGACTCGGGCGGCGTCCTCATCGTCCGCCTCCAGCTTGAGCTGGATGTACTTGCCGACGCGGACGTCGCTGACGCCGTCGAAGCCCAGCTGCTCGAGACCGCTGCGCACCACCAGGCCCTGGGGGTCGTTGACCACCGGCTTGAGGGTGACGGCGATGGCGAGGTCGAAGATCACGCCCCTCGAGTTTAACCGGGGGCGGGAGTCGGCGGTTTCATACCGATGGGGGATTCCCTGAGGCTGGACAGCGACCCACACTGCTCGAGCAATGGGGAACCCATCCCTCGCCCGTGTTCGCGGCCCGAGGCGGGCGAGAGGCGGCACGGCTCAGGTGGCCGTGGCGGTCGCCAGGCTCCTGATCGCGGCGCTGCTCGGGAGTGCCGTCGTCGCGTGCGGGGGTTCGGGCGCGCAACCGCAGACCACCTCCTCGGCGACGGTGAGGGCGGCGCCGAGCGCCCCGCCTCTCGACGACTGCATCCAGCCGAGCGACCACG
Organism: Candidatus Aeolococcus gillhamiae; assembly: GCF_016464765.1. Classification (NCBI taxonomy): domain Bacteria; kingdom Bacillati; phylum Candidatus Dormiibacterota; class Candidatus Dormibacteria; order Candidatus Aeolococcales; family Candidatus Aeolococcaceae; genus Candidatus Aeolococcus; species Candidatus Aeolococcus gillhamiae. The sequence continues at coordinate 38,512 of NZ_JAEKNS010000038.1, forward strand.
CGCGTGAGGTGGTGTTCTCGGCCGGCCGGGAGCAGTTGATCGGGGCAGAGTTCGGCAGCGGGTCCCTGGGTGTGGTGATGTCCCACGAGTACTTCGCCAACCTCTGCGGCTGGGTCGGCTATGCGGAACGGCTCCGTGACCTCGGTATGCGAGCCCTCGCATTCGACTTCGGGTCCGACCTCGTGGCAGACGTGGTGGCCGCGGCCGGTCAGCTTCGGCGCGACGGAGCGACCAGGATTGTCCTCATGGGCGCCTCGATGGGTGGCGCGGCCTCCCTCATCGCAGCGCTGACCGTGTCACCCCCTGTGGCCGGCGTCGCCAGCCTGTCAGGACCATCGTACTACCAGTGACTGAACGCGTCGGCAGCAGCGGCGCAGCTGAGGGTCCCCGTACTGTTCATGGATGCCGCCCAGAGCAGGTCATTTCCCGAGGATGCCAAGGCGATGTATGCCGCGTGCCCATCGCCCCACAAGCGGCTGCTCCTGCTGTCTGGAACCGATCATGGAACCCAGCTGCTGCACTATGCGGTGGCCGCGCAGGCTCAGGCTGCCCTCGACACCTTTCTTGCGAGCGCGGCCGCGTAGCTGATCACTCTCGCTGCGGCAGCTGCTGCAGCACCCAGCGATTGCCATCGGGGTCGTTGAAGGTGACGAACAGCCCCCAGGGCTGCGTGTCGACGTCGCTTGTCTCGACGCCGCGCGAACGCAGCTCCTCCATGGCCGCCGCAGCATCGGCGATGACGACCTGGATGCTGTTCTGCGTGCCCGGCTCCATCTGGGTGATGCCCTCGCCGACGGCGATCGAACACGCGGATCCCGGGGGCGTGAGCTGGACGAAGCGCAACCCCTCCGAGACCCGCACGTCGTAGTCGATGGTGAACCCGCACTTCTGCGCGTAGAAGTCCCTGGCGACGTCGACATCCGTCACCGGCACGAAGATGAGCTCGATTTTCCAGTCCATGGCGCGTCAGCTGAGCTCCAGGTCGCAGATGCGCCGGGCTGCCTCGAGGTAGCGCTTGCGCGTGCCCTCGACGACGTCGGGCGGCAACTCCGGTCCGGGCGGCGTCTTGTCCCATGACAGCGTCTCGAGGAAGTCGCGCACGAACTGCTTGTCCATGGAGGTGACCGCCTGGCCCTCGTGCCACGCCGAGATCTCCCAGAACCGCGAGGAATCCGGGGTAAAGATCTCGTCGATGAGAGTCAGCTTGCCGTCGATGTGGCCGAACTCGAACTTGGTGTCGGCGAGGATGACGCCGCGCTGCTCGCAGTGCGCGGACGCGTAGGCGAAGAGCTCGAGCGAGACGCGCTCCAGCTGCTCGGCGAGATCCTTGCCGACGACGTCGGAGAGGTTGGCGCGGCTGATGTTCTCGTCGTGCCCGGTGTCGTTCTTGGCGGCAGGGGTGAAGCGGGGATGGTCGAGCCTGCCCGACTCGAGAAGGCCGGCGGGGAGCGGCTCACTGGCGAGCGTGCCCTCGTTGCGGTACTCCTTCCAGCCGCTGCCGGAGATGTAGCCGCGCACGACGCACTCGATGTCGATGCGCTCGGCGCGGCGCACGCGCATCGAGCGTTGCAGCCAGTCGTCGCGGTTGGCGGCGGGAACTGCGTTTTGGTCGTCCGGGAGAAGGTGGTTGGGAACGATGTGCTGTGTCTTGTCGAACCACCAGCGCGACATCTGGGTGAGCACGCGGCCCTTGTCGGGGATCGGCGTCGGCAGCACCACGTCGAAGGCGCTGAGCCGGTCGGTGGCGACCATGAGGAGCGTGCTGTCGTCGAGCTCGAACGTGTCGCGCACCTTGCCGCGACGGAAGACCGTGAGGCCCTCTGCTTGTGCTGTGGTCATCACCGGCATCAGAGACGTCCTCCTCCCAACCCCGCCTCGACGGCGAGTTCCTGTGCGACGGGCTCCGAATCCGACGCCCCGCCGCCCTCTGTCGACAATCCGAGCCGCTTGTACGTGTCGTCGATGTGGTGCAGGAAGCCCTGCACGTCGAGCGCGCGCTGCAGCCGCTCGTCGCCGAGCGCGCTGCGGATCTCGTCGTCGCGGTCGACCAGCTCGCGGAAGCCGGCCTCGCCGTCGCGGGCGCGACGGGCCAGCTCCTGCACCGCGCGGTATGCCTTCTCGCGAGGCCACGCCGCATGGGTGATGAGCGCACCGAGGACGCCCTGTGAGAAGACCACGCCCCCAAAGGCGTCGATGTGCGTGCGCATGTTCTCCGGCTTGATGCGCAGGCCGGTCACAACGCGCGTCGCCAGGCGTAGCGAGTACGCGGTTGCCGCGCACGCATCGGGCAGGATCACGCGTTCCGCGGACGAGTGCGAGATGTCGCGCTCGTGCCAGAGTGCGACATTGTCGAGGGAGGTCATGGCGTAGCCGCGCAGCACGCGAGCGAGGCCGCAGATGCGTTCGCACAAGATGGGGTTGCGCTTGTGCGGCATCGCCGACGACCCCTTCTGGCGCGTGCTGAACGGCTCCTCGGCCTCGTCCACCTCGGTGATCTGCAGCAGCCGGATGGTGGTGGCCAGGCGCTCGAGGACCGCGGCAAGGATGGCCATCGTCGAGACGAACGACGCGTGGCGGTCGCGCGCGAGCACCTGCGTCGCAGCGGGCGCGACGGCGAGGTCGAGCCCCTTGCAAACGTGCTCCTCGACGAGCGGTGACACCGACGTGTGCGTCCCGACTGCGCCGCTGATCTGGCCAACGGCGATCTCGGCGGTGGCGGTGCGGAACCGCTCGCGCGAGCGGCGCACCTCGTCGTAGTGGTTGGCGAGCTTGACACCGAGCGTGAGCGGCTCGGCGTGGACGCCGTGGGTGCGGCCCATCATCAGGGTCAGCCGGTGCTTCTCAGCCTGTCTGGCGAGCGCCTGCTCGAGGGCCGCGGCGTCCTTGTCGATGATTGCGGCAGCGTCGCGCAGTTGCGTGGCCAGGGCGGTGTCGACGATGTCCGACGACGTCAACCCGAGGTGGATGAACCGCCCCTCCTGGCCGAGGGTCTCCTGGACGGCGGCGACGAACGCGGCGACGTCGTGGCCCTGCTCGGCCTCGAGCTGGTTGATCCGCTCGACGTCGATCTTGGCCCGGCGTAGGGCGGGGAGCACGTCCTGCGGCACCATGCCGATCTCCGCCCAGCCCTCGGACGCCAGGAGCTCGATGTCCAGCCAGCGCCGGAGCCGTGATTCGTCGCTGAAGATCTCGGCGATCTCAGGGGGCGTGTAGCGGGGAATCACAGCTGCCTCGATTCTACGGACGGCGCCTCATGGCACGTCCTGCGCGACGGCTGTGCAGACCAGGGCCTGGCTCGGGAAGGTGGGGGTGGCAATGCTGGTCCGGCCGCCCCGGCCGTGAAGGGAACCCGGCCCGCGCCTGGCGGCTACCTGACCGACGCCTCCAGCGCGGTTCGAGCGTCGGTGAGCGGGAGGTCGACGACCGCGTTCGGTGAGGCGGTGGGGTCGAAGCGCAGGTCGGTCGTATCCATCGCCAGCGCTGCCGCGGCCTTGCGCGAGAGCGGCGACATGACGCGCAGCATGGCGCGGGGGATGTGGCGCACTGTGCGCGTGTCGCCGCGAAGGCTCTGCAGCTCGGCGACGAGCTGCGTGAACGTCAGGTTGTTGGGTCCGCCGACGTCGAGCGTCTGACCGCGCAGGCCGGTGTCGACGGCGGCGCGCGCCACGACGGCGGCGACGTCGTGCACCGACACGAAGTTGATGGGGTTGTCGCCGCGACCGAAGACCATGGGCTTGGCGAGGATGTCAGCCCACAGCTCGACGAACGCCGTGGCACGAACGATGGTCCATGGCGCGGTGCTGGCGCGGAGGTGCTGCTCGGCGGCGTACTTGGCGCGGAACAACTCCATGGGGCTGTCAGCGGCGGCGCCGACGATCGAGACCAACAC
>NZ_JAEKNS010000139.1:0-11235 GCF_016464765.1 Candidatus Aeolococcus gillhamiae
GGTCCCCGAGTTCTGTCGCGACCTCACGCGCTGGCGTGTCGAGTGGACCGCGCGCAAGCTCGACCTCGGCACCACCATCACTCCCGCGGCGATGGAGGTCAAGTTCGAGCTCTGGGGCCGCGTCTCCCACGCCATCGAGGAGCGCGACCGTGAGGCGCTGCCCTGGACGGATTCGGCCAAGTCGCGGTTCGACCGCATCCCCGACTTCGTGCGCGGCCAGGTTCTCGAGGCGGTCGAGGGCAACGCGCGCGTGCTGGGCCTCTCCGAGGTGAACGACGCGGTCGTCGACCTGGTCATCGAGCACTGGGTGGACACCGGCGACTTCCACGAAGGCATGTACGGCTTTAAATAGCGAAGGGGGAACTGCGTTCCCCCCTCGGGCACCCCCCAGCTGAGCGGATGTCAGCTCCGGCGACGTGAAGTCGCCTGCGCTGACGGTTGAGTTAGCCCTTCGCCTTAGTCCGGCCAGTACTGCTCCTCGCGGATCGCCTTGTCATCGAAGCCTTGGCGGCGCATGATCCCGTGACCGTTGGTGATCATCCCCGGGTGACCGCAGAGGTAGACGGCACCGTGGCCCGGGGTCAGGCCGGCGGCGTCGGCGTGCTTGCGCATCACGTCCTCGACGCGTCCCGTCTCGCCCGGCCACTCCGGCTCGTCCCACGGCCGGCTGATGGTGGGTACGTAAGTGAACCAATCGCACGACGCGGCCAGCTCGCGGAGCTCGTTCTCGTAGCCGAGCTCGTCGGAGCGGCTGGCCCCCTGGAGCGCCAGCACCGGCTGGTCGGCGTTCCACTCACCGCTGAGCTGGCGTCGTCGCAGACTGCGCAGAATGCTGACGAAGGGGGCGATGCCGGTGACGGTGGCGACGAAGAGATGGGGTTGATCGAGCACCGGTGCGTCCTTGAGGAAGAGCCCCTTGCAGCGCTTGCGCACCAGCGTGGTCTGGCCGATGGGCACGTCATGCAGCGGCGCAGAGAGCTCGCCGTCCGGGACGCGCTCGATGAACAGCTCGACCTCCTCCTCGGCGGGATCCGAGGCGATCGAGTACGGCCGCTCCACGATGCGGCCGTCCAGCTCGAGACCGAGCGTGACGTACTGGCCGGGACGGAAGGGCAGCTCGCAGTCGGGGCGGATCCGAACCACCCACAGGTCGGTGGCGAGGTCGCGGCGCGACATGACGGTCGCGGCCGCGTACTTCTCGGTGTCGATCATGCGCGCGTCAGTGTAGGGAGCCGGGGGTGGCGGACCGTCCCGGCCGACCGGGGCGCGCCGTGACGGGTCCGCTCGCCCTTGTGGGCGGTGCCGAGTTCCAGCGCGGCAACGAGCGGCAGGACGGCGTCCTCGCCGAGGCCGCCTCCGGTCGCGCCGCGTACGTGGTCTGCGCAGCCATCCGCGAACGTCCCGACCAGGCCGTCGCCACCGCGCGCCGCTGGTTCGCCACCCTCGGCGTCGACATCACCGAGCTGCGGGTGCGCTCGCGAGGCGATGCGTCGGTGGCCGCCACGGTGGAGGCCGCTCATGGCGCCGGGCTCGTCTATCTTGCCGGCGGCGACCCGGGACGGGCTGTGCAGCTCCTCGCCGGCACGCCGGTGTGGGATGCGATCGTCACTGCGTGGCGCGGCGGTGCGGCGCTGGCGGGGTCGTCGGCCGGCGCCATGGCGCTCTGCCGGTGGACGCTGGTCCGCGACCGCTGGCCGCAGCACGACACCCGCCGTCCGCTTGATGCGCTGGCAGTGGTGCCCGACTGCGCCCTCCTCCCCCACTTCGACACCTTCGGTGAGCGGTGGATCCCGTCCGCGCAGCGGTCGCTCGGAGCCACCGTGCCGCTCATCGGCGTAGATGAGCGCACCGCGGTCCTGTGGAAGCGCGGGGAGTGGTCAGTCAACGGCCCGGGCGCGGTCACCGTTGTTGTCGGTGCGGATCGCCGCCGTTTCGCAACTGGTGAGACCGTCGAGGGAATCCCCGCTCCGCCAGGCAATGAATCGGCCCGCTAGCTGATCCGCCGGCGCACCCACCAGACGCTGAGCGCGATCAGGGCAACCGAGACGCCGAGGAAGAGGCCAAGCTCAATGAGCTGGAACGGCCAGAAGCGGTCGGCCGGTTGGTATGTGAGCGACTCGACGATTCCGTGCTGTTGAAGACAGGTATCGAGCCCATTCTTGGAACCACTGCTGCTGGCGCACAGTTGGTCGAACGCGAATCGCCCGTTGAAAGCATTCCCTGCCGGGTCCCGCAACGTGTCCTCGAGGATCCAGGCGCCTCGGCTCGACGGCGGAGGGGCCGCACCGATCGACGCGGACGCGGACAGTGGCGCCATGAAATGCGGGCGCAATACCGCGATAGTGCCAAAACGCAGCGCGAGGAATCCCGCGATTGCCACGCCCATGGCCGGCACGGTGCGCCGCAGCAGTGTGCCTGCGGCGATGCCCATGCTCAGCGCGGCAAGGAAGTACCCGAGAGGCACGACCCCCTCGAGGTCGAACGCATCGGGCGCCAGTCCGCTGCCGGCGATCATGTCGAGCGGTTGACGCCACCACGTGAGGAGCAGCGTGTACGCAGTTCCCGCCATGACCGCCGCTGCGCCGAGGAGTGCGACCTTCGTGACGATCCAGCGTGTGCGGGTCACACCTTGGGTCCATACGAGCAGATGCGTCGCCCGTTCTACCTCGCGAGCCACAAGTGGGGCACCCACGAAGATGCCGAGCGCCAGCGGGAGCAGATTGAGCCACTGGTACATGCCGATGTACAGCTGGAACTGCTGCTGGTATGCACCCACGACACCCTCGCAGCTGGCTGGTTGGGTGACAACCAGGCAGCCGCCGACGCCCTGCGCGTCGTATGCCGAGTGCATCTGCACACCGGTGATGACGACGGCGGCAGCGAGCACAAGCCCGACAACCGTCACTGCGATCGCTTCACCGCGATGTTGGCGCCAGGTCGCCCACACCATCAGTTCTCCTCCGCGAGCGCGGCGAGCTCGGGTTCCGGCATGGTCCCGGTCCCGGTGTTGCGCAGGTAGGCGAGCACGAGGTCTTCCAGCCTGACGTCGTGCTGCTCCCATGCGGGATCGATGAGGCGGCCGTTGGTGCGCACGATCAACGTGGTCTCACGTTCGCTGTGCGTTGCCTGCACGACCTCGGCACCACCAACCCGATCCCCGGTCGCATGGCGGGGCCCGACGAGTACGCGATGCGCGCCGACCAGCTCATCGATCGCGCTGGCCACCTGCACCGCGCCTCGGCTCAGGATCACCAGGTAGTCGCAGACGCGTTCGACATCAGCCAGGGAATGCGACGACAGCAGCACCGTGCACCCGCTGTCGGCCACGGCACTCATGAGCTCCTGAAGGAACTCGCGGCGAGCCAGCGGGTCGAGGCTCGACACCGGCTCGTCCAGCATCAGCAGTTGCGGACGCTTGGCGAGGGCGAGGCAGAGAGCAACCTGGGCACGCTGCCCGCCGGAGAGGGCACCGCACTTCTTCGACATCTCGATGCCAAGGCGTGCGAGGCGGCGGCGCGCGATGTCGTCGTCCCACGTGCTGTTGAGATGGCGGCCGAGCTCGAGCATCTCCTCGACCCGGAAGCCTCTGTACAGAGGGTGATCCTGGGCGACGAACCCGACGCGGGTGAGGACCTTCTTTGGCTCCCGGCGCGGACTCGAGCCGAACACCTCGATGGAGCCCGTTGTCGGCTCGAGGAGGCCGATCGCCAGGTGCAGCAGAGTGGTCTTGCCGGACCCGTTCGGCCCGACCAACCCGGCGACGCGCCCCGCCGGGATGCGCAGCGTGCAGTCACGCAGGGCCCATTGGCGACCGTAACGGCGCCCCAGGCCGGTGCTCTCCACGGCCGCCGCGCTCACGCGATCTCCTCGTCGGCGCTGAGGTCGCGCAGCGTAACCTCGACGAGGGTGTCGATGGCTTCGTTGTCGAGGCCGGCGCGGCGCGCGTCGCGAACCCAGCGCTGCAAGCCGCGGCGGAGCGACTGATGATCCGCCAGCGTGGGCCCGGGCGGAACGGCAACCACGAATGTGCCCTGGCCAGGACGCGTCTGCACCAGCCCCTGCTGCTCGAGGTCGCGATAGGCGCGAAGCACCGTATTGGGGTTGATAGCCAGCGCCTCCACCACCTCTCGTGCGGTGGGGAGTTGGTCGCCGGGCTCGAGGACGCCGAGACGCAGCGCACGGTGGACCTGCTGAGTGAGCTGCCGGTACGTCGGCATACCGGAGTGGCTGTCGAGCCGGAAGGTGATCGTGGCCACGGCGTCCTCTGGTGCCCTAGTGCTAATGCATTAGTGGAATGATGACATGCGGCGGCGGCGCCGTCAAGCGCGCGGGTCGCCTCTACACTCCGCTCGCGTGTCCACAGCATCCGCCACCGATCGCATGGCGCTCATCGCCCGCAACACCGCTGAGGTGATGGGCCGCGACGACCTGCTCGAGCTGCTCGCCACCTCGACCACGATCCGGCACTACATCGGCTTCGAGATCTCCGGCAAGGTGCATCTCGGCACCGGCCTGGTGTCGATGAATAAGGTCGCCGATTTCCTCAAAGCGGGCGTCGACTGCCACATCCTCCTCGCCGACTGGCACACCTGGATCAACGACAAGCTGGGTGGGGACCACGACCTGATCCGGCGCATCGCCACCGGCTACTTCACCGAGGCGATGCGCGCCTCACTGCTCGCCGTCGGCGCCGACCCTGACCGGGTCACCTTTGTCCTCGGCAGCGACCTCTACGAGTCCAACGCGGACTACTGGACCACGGTCGTCGAAGTGAGTCGCAACACGACGTTGGCGCGCATGCTGCGCAGCATCAGCATCCTCGGCCGCGAGCAGAGCGAGTCGGTGGACTTCGCCAAGCTGATCTACCCGGCGATGCAGGCCGCCGACATCTTCGCCCAGGGCGTCAACCTCGCCCACGCGGGCACCGAGCAGCGCAAGGCACACGTCATCGCCCGCGACGTGGCCACGCGCATCCGCACCAACCGGCTCACCGACAGCGAGGGTCGAACGGTCAAGCCGGCGGCCGTCCACCACCCCCTGCTGCTCGGCCTGCGCAAGCCTCCCGTGTGGCCGCTGCCGGAGGACCCCGACCCCTCCGCCTTCAAGATGAGCAAGTCGGATCCCTCGTCGGCGGTGTTCGTGCACGACGACCCCGACACCATCCGCCGGCGCATCGCCAAGGCGTTCTGCCCGCCGGAGGAGACACGCTTCAACCCCGTCCTCAACTGGTTCGACCAGCTCGTCTTCGCGTTCGGCGACGCCCCAGTGCGCATCGACCGCAGCGCGGCCAATGGGGGCGCGATCACCTTCGACTCCTACGAGGAGATGACCGTCGCGTACGGTCGCGGCGAGCTCCACCCCGGTGACGCCAAGAATGCACTGGCCGCGCGGCTCATCGATCGCCTCGAGCCGGCGCGGGCGCACTTCGCCAGACCGCAGGTGGCGGCGATGCTCGAGGAGGTCGAAGCGGCTCTGGCGCCCCGCCGCTGAGCGGTCAGACGCGCGCCAGGGTCCCGTCGACGGCCGCGAAAGCCATGGTCACCGCCTCGTCGGCGCTGCCCGCGCGCCGGATGCCGGGGTCGGCCGTGCTCTCGCCGGGTGGCCGGATCTCCCAGGTGTCCAGCCCGATCACCGGCCGTCCCTTGCGCAGGGCCAGGGCGATCTCGCTGATGGTTCCGTAGGCGCCGCCGATGGCGATGATCACCGGGCAGGCGCGCACGATCAGCGCATTGCGCATCTCGCCGAGCCCGGTGGGGATGGCGATCGACACCTCGGTGGCCGCCTCGTTGGGGCTGTCGCCGGGAAGCAGGCCGATGCTGACCCCGCCTCCTCGGGCGGCGCCGCGCGCGGCGGCGGCCATCACCCCGCCGAGCCCGCCACAGACGACGATGCCGCCGCGGGCCGCGATCAGCGCGCCGACGCGCTCCGCCACCTCGTTGGTGGCGGGGTCGTCGCGCGACGTCCCGCAGACGCCGATGAGCGGAGGACGCGAGGGACGCGTCGGTGCGGTCATCGGCGCCAGCGTGAAGCTCACCGCAGGCCCACGGCGCGCTGCACGCGCAGCAGCGTGGCGTCGGCAACATCGGCCGCGCGTTCGGCCGACTCGGCGAGGACACCGAGCAGCCACGGCTCGTCGGCGCGGATGGTGCGGTAGCGCGCCTGCACCGGTTCGAGCGCCCCGTTGATGGCGTCGGCGGTCGCGCTCTTGAGCGCGCCGTAGCTCGTCCCCGCGAATTCCGCGAACGCCTCCTCGCGGCTGAGGCTGCGCAGCGCGGCGTAGATGTCGAGCAGGTTGGCAACCCCCGGCCCGACCGGTTCGGCGACGGCGGGATCGGCGTCGGTGGTGGCGCGGGCGATCTTCTTGCGCACGGTCTCCGGCGGGTCGAGCAGCAGGACGGCATGAGCCGGCTTGGTCAGTGCGGTGCTCTTGCTCATCTTGGTGGTGGGGTCGTCGAGGCCCATGACTCGCGCCCCGGTGCCGCGGATCAGCGGTTCCGGCAGGCGGAAGATATCCCCGCGCAGGCTGTTGACGCGCTGGGCAACATCACGGCAGAGCTCGACGTGCTGGCGCTGGTCGTCGCCGACGGGGACGTAGTCGGCGTTGTAGAGAAGGATGTCCGCGGCCATCAGGCACGGATACGTGAGCAGCCCCGCCGCCGCGCGTTCACGCTCGCGCCCGGTGCCCGCCTTGGCGCGGTACTGAGTCATGCGCTCGAGCCATCCCAGTGGTGTGTGGCATTCGAGGATCCATCCCAGCTGGGCGTGGGCGGGGACCTGGGACTGGACGAAGATGACGCTGCGATCGGGCTCGAGACCGCACGCGATGTAGAGCGCGGCGAGCTCGAGCACGCTGTTGCGCACCACGTCCGGGTCGGGCACAACGGTCAGCGCATGCAGGTCGACGATGCAGAAGTAATTCTCGAAGCTGTCCTGCTCGCGCGCCCAATGGCGGAGGGCGCCGAGGTAGTTGCCGAGGTGGAGCTGGAACGTCGGCTGGATGCCGCTGAGCACGCGGGGACGCTCTCCGCGCGGCGGCACGCTCTCGACGGCAAGGGGGCTGGACACGATCGGCGAAGGATACCGGCGCATCCGCGCCGGTCGCGGTCAGTCAGGAGCGGGCGCGGCGACTCCCCGAGCTCCGAGCCGACGACCTGCGGCGCGCGGCGGCACGGCGTGTGGCGGGGGCGCGGGGGGCGCCGCGACTCTGGCGCACCACGCGCATGCGTGGCCCCCAGACTTGCTCGAGGAAGGTGTCGATCTCGCCGTAGAGGCGCTCGGGCCGAAGGCGCATCTCGAGGATCGAGCTGGCCTCCACGAGGCGGCCGTTGGGTAGCTCCTTCGCCAGCATGCCGGCGTCGGAGAAGGGATGGACTGGGTCGCGGTGATGACCTATGACCAGCGCCGGCGCGGTGAAGGTGCGCCGCTCCTCGCGGTGGGGCGCGGTGCGGCCGAAGAACAGACCCTGGAGAAGCGCGCCGCTCGGTCCCGGGTCCTGGCGCAGCGTGTCGAGGACGATGCCGAGGTTGAACGGCACCACCGACGACGGGATCAGCCGGGCCAGCCGCGACACCAAGCGCATCACCGGTTCGCCGATCGTCACCGCAACGAGCAGCGGCGAGAAGGCGACGGCGCTGCCGACCAGGGCATTGTCGAGCACCGGCATCTCCAGGACCATCGCGCGCAGCCGCTTGGGAGCGATTGAGGCGACCTCGAGAGTGATGTTGGCGCCCAGCGAGGTGCCTCCGACCACGGCCTGCTCGAGCTTGAGATGGTCGAGGAGCGCAACCACGTCGCGGGCGAACTGGGTCATCGAATAGCGCCACATGTCCCGAGGCCGGGCGGAGTCGCCCTGGCCGAGCGGGTCGAGCAGGATCACCCGGTGGCCGCGCTCGGCGAGGTGCTCCGCCAGCGGCGTGTTCATCCGGGCCGGGAGGAGGAGCCCGGGCAGCAGGATCACCGGGCGGTCGCCGGAGCCGTGCATCGTGTAGGCGAGCCGCTGACCCCGGCTGTGGAAGCTGCCGTGACGGACGCTCTGGGACATCGGAGGCTCTCCGTGGCGAACTGTCGCTCCGGCGATTTTGCGTCGCTCGTACCGATTGCGCGCGTTTTGCGAGGACGTCTCCCTAGACTGCCGGCATGGCGGGGCGGATTGTGGTGTTCGGAGCCACGGGCTATACGGGGACCCTGGCCGCCGAGGAGCTCGCCGCTGCGGGCATCCCGGCGGTGCTGGCGGGCCGCGATCGCGGGCGGTTGGAGCAGCTGGCGTCACGTTTGCGCGGGACGTTCGATATCGCCACCGCGGACGTCGGTGAGCCCGCCAGCGTCGCCGCGCTGGTCGGCCCGGGCGACGTGCTGGTGAGCACGGTCGGCCCCTTCGCGCGGTGGGGCGACCCCGCGGTCAACGCGGCGATCGAGCGCGGCGCCGGGTACATCGACTCCACTGGCGAGCCACAGTTCGTGCGCCGCGTGTTCGAGGACTTCGGTCCGCGTGCCGAGCGCAAGGGAGTGGTTCTGCTCACCGCCTTCGGCTACGACTGCGTGCCCGGCAACGTCGCCGCCGCGCTTGCTCTGGAGGACGCCGGCGCCAAGGCCGTTCAGGTCGACGTCGGCTACTTCGTGACCCGGGGACGCCCCAGCGGCGGCACGCTCGCCTCCCTGTTGGGGGTGACCCGCGCGCCGAGCTTCGCCTGGCGGGACGGTGCTCTTCGCACCGAGCGCGGCGGGGCGCACATCGCCAGCTTCGACCTGGGCGATCACCGCGCCGACGCCCTGTCGTTTGGTGGCTCCGAGCACCTCGGACTTCCCCGCAGCTACCCACGCCTGCGCACCATCGGCACCTACGTCGGATGGTTCGGGCCGCTGACCAAAGGCGTGAAGGTGCTTGGCGCGGCGCAGACCGAGCTGGAACGGTTGCCGGGCGCGAGCACGCTGATCGACCGCGCCACGCATCGGTTCGCGCGCGGCTCGACGGGCGGACCCGACGCTGCCGCGCGCGGCCGGATGACCTCGCGGGTCGTTGCCGTTGCCCGCGACGCCAGGGGCAAGGAGCTGGCCACGGCGCGGCTCGAGGGCGTCGACGCCTACACGCTCACCGCGCGGCTGCTCGTGTGGGGTGCGATGCAGCTCCGTGACGGCGCGGCAGCGGCGGCCGGAGCGCGCGGGCCGGTCGAGGCGTTCGGCCTCGACACCATGGCCCACGCGCTGGCTGATACGGGTCTTCCCCGCGCCGCTTAGCTTCCGGTGCTGCCGGGCTCGTATTTGAAGGAAAGCGCAAGACGCGTGCGAAAGCGCGCCACCTTGCCGTCCTCGACGGTGATGTCCAGCTTCACCACCTCGGCGACGCGCAGGTCGCGCAGCGTGCCCGAGGCTGTCTCGACGGCGCGGCGGGCTGCGTCCTCCCACGATTCGGTGCTGACGCCGACGAGCTCGGTGATGCGATAGACGGAATCGGCCATCGAAGGGGTCCTCCACGAGATCTGACAGGGCTGTGCATTCTGGCGTGTCGGCATGGGGCTCGATCGACGACGAATCGCGGGGCTGGCTACGATGGACGGCGTCGGACCGACGTCAGGTGGTACTCCCATGGGCCTGCTGCGCTTCCTTGCCCGCACGATGTTCGCGTGGATCTTTCTAGCGATGGGTGTGAAGACCGCCACCGAACCGGGTCGCCGTCCTGACTTGGTCGCCAAGACGCTTCCTCTGCCGCGACCGGACCTGATGGTGCGACTCAACGGCGGCCTGATGGTGGCGGGCGGTGCTGCCCTTGCGCTCGGGATCAAGCCCAGACTCGCAGCTCTCGAGCTGGCGGCAACACTGGTGCCGACGACGTACGTCGGTCATCAGTTCTGGAACCAGGCCGAGCCCGCCGCGCGGGCCAGCCAGCTCATCCATTTCGACAAGAACCTCGCCATCATCGGCGGCCTGCTGACCTACGCGCTAACACCCGAGAAATAGGCGCGTCGAGGCACTTGTATGCTGGAGGAGGTGACAGCCCCCTCAGGGTTCTTCTTGTGCTGGGATACTGGGTGCGCTTCCGCCGATCAGCAGCGCACCGCTGGCGACGACAAGCATGGCGGCGCAGGCGATCTCAATAGCACGATCCCAGTGCATCAGCGAAGACGTGCCAAGCGCCCACAACGCACCGACGAGCATGCCTGAATACTGCGACAGCCAAATCACCGAGTTGAAACGTCCCATAAACCCGGACGGGGCTAACCGTTGTACCTCCGTCCCGCCCCATATGTCGAAGGAGCTACCGGCCAGCGAGCTGATCGCCAACAACGCGAACGCGGCCGCCAGACCCGATACCGCACTGAAACCCGCCAGCGAAACAAGTTCAACGACCACTACGAGGAATATCGCTGCCTTGACCCAATGTCTAGCCGGGATCGCGCGGAGCGCAATGATCCCGCCGAGCGTCGCACCAACTCCGACCGCCGTGTACAGGTACCCAACAGCGGCGTCGCCCCCGTACCGCTCGTGCGCAGTCACCACGAGAAGGGCTTGCGTAACCGTCACGGCGAGCCCACTAGCAAAGTTGGCCGCAGCGACCCCCCGGATGACCGGATCGCGCAGGGCAAGGCGTAATCCGGCCAGCGTCCCAGGCGGTGATGAACCGGTGACCTCACCTAGCGACTGCCCTGCCGCCCCGCGAGGCAGCGTGGCAACGAGTCCGGCGCTGAGAGCAAAGGTGGCCGCGTCGATGGCGAAGAGTAGATTGGGGCCGGCGCGGGTCAGGAGCACGGCACCGATCGCAGGTCCTGCAAAAATGCTGGTGCTGAAGAACAGCCAGTACACCGCGTTGGCGCGCGGTAGGGCGACATCGCTGACCAGTCGCGGGAGCATCGACCCCTGGCTGGGGCGCGAAAGCGCACCCGCGAACTGCGCAATCCCCACCGCGGTATAGATCGCCCACAGGCTGCCTGCCCGATTCGACGTGATCAAGAGGGCGGTGAAGATCGCCTGTACAGCTGCCGTCACGATCATGATGCGGCGTGGCGAGAGGCGGTCCGCAAGGCTTCCACCCAGCCACGGGCCCAGCGCTCGTGGGGCGACGCGGACCAGGATGTAGCCCGCTGGGCCGGCGGGGCTGTGCGTGAGCTGAAAGAGCACCACGACCAGGGCAACCGTCGTGAGCCAGTCGCCGTAGGCAGACAGAAAGACGGCGACGAAATACCGCGCGACCGGTCCGCTGAGTGCAGGCGTGTTGCGACCAGGCGGCGATGTCGCCCGCCC
>NZ_JAEKNS010000029.1:0-5306 GCF_016464765.1 Candidatus Aeolococcus gillhamiae
GCGAGCACCGCGCGGCGGCGCGCGCGCAGCGAGCGGGAAGCGACGCTGGGGCGGGCCGGTGAACGTAGGACCGGCACACTACGCGGTGCTCAGCGCCGTGCTGTTCGCCATCGGACTCTTCGGGGTCACCACGCGGCGCAACGTCATCGCGGCGCTTGCCTCGCTGAGCGTGCTCTTCAGCGCGCCGTTGGTGGCTGCTGTGGGTTTCGCCGAGAGCGGGGACGGCTCCGTGCCCCGGCTCGGCGACGCGCTCGCGCTCTTCACGCTGGCAGCTCTCTGCGCCGAGCTGCTCGTCGGGGGTGCGGTTGCGGCACTGCTCTGGCGACGGTCGGACACCGCTGACCTGGACGAGATGACCGAGCTGGACGCCTGAGATGGCGATCATCCTCAACCTCACGTGGGCGGTGGTGCTTCTCCCGCTGGTCGGGGTCGCCGTGTCATTCCTCGCCGAGTCGCCTCGGCGTGCCGCCCAGGCCGGGGTCGCACTGACAAGCCTCGCGCTGGCTCTGTCCCTGGTGGTGCTGGTGTTCCGGCTCACCCATGTGATCCCGGTGTACGAGAACACTCAGACGTTCTGGGACCTGCAGACGACGTCGCCCACCGGCATCGGCCCACCGACGGTGCCTGCCGACTTCGGCGTCTTCTGGGGCATCCGCGTCGACCCTCTGAGCGTGACGTTCATGTTCGCCGTCCTCTTCCTCTCGGTCATCACCCAGGTGCACGCGCTCGTCTCGATGAGAGGCGACGACGGTTTCCGGCGCTTCTTCTGGGTCATGGGACTGCTGACCTTCGGTGTCCTGGCGCTGGTCAGCAGCCCCAACCTGTTCCAGTTCTGGCTGGGGTGGGAGGTGGCCGGCGTGGCCGCATGGATGCTGGCCGCGCACCACTGGCAGCGGCCGGCCAGTGCGGCCGCCGCGACGCGGACGTTCGTGGTACTGCGCAGCGCCGACCTGGCCCTGTTGCTCGGCCTGGTGATGAGCTTCGCCAAGTTCGGCACTTCGATCGGCCAGCGGACACCGACCAACGGCCAGCTCAGCAACGACCCCTTCTCCTTCTCCCAGCTGGCTCTGCAGTGGCACATCGGCCGTCTCGGCGCGGTGGCCGGGGTGGGCGCGAGAACCCTTGTAGTGCTCGCGGTTCTCTTCGTGGTTGCCGCCTCCATCCGCGCCACCATCGGTCCCATGCACCTCTGGCTGAGCGGCGCGCTCGACGCCCCGGTTCCCGGGCTCGCGCTGATCGCCGTGTCCGCGCTGATCCCCGCGGGTCTGCTGCTGGCACGGGTGTATCCCCTCCTGCTCGAGGCGCCTCACCTGCTCACCGCCGTCGCCGTTGTCGGCGCGATCGCTGCAGTGGCGGGCGCCGTGCTGGCGCTGGCACAACGAGACGTGTTCCGGATCGGTCTGTTCGCCGTGAGCAGCCAGGCGGGTCTGATGCTGGCCGCTTTCGGGGTGGGCGGCTACAGCGCGGCGCTGTTCCTCCTCTTCACCGGCTCATTCCTGGCGGTGGCGTACTTCCTCACGGCGGGAAACCTGAGCCGCGGATTTCGGAGCCACGAGCTCCGCGACTGCGGCGGCGGACGGCAGCGCATGCCCCGCACCACGCTAGCGCTCGGCGGTTGGGCGCTGGGGATCAGCGGACTGACGCTGAACACGTACAGCGTGCTCTCGTCGGCGCTCCGCGGCGCGCTGCCCGGCGGAGGGCACGCCAGCAGCGTGGTTCGCGTGATCGTCGCGGCGGCCGTGCTCGTGACCATCGTCCTCACCGCCGTGTACGCGTTCCGCGTGTACTTCGTCGCGGCCACGGGCGAAGCCACCAGGCGCCGCGGCTTCGACGTCAGCCGGCTTCGGGAGGTGGACGCGCGGTTGCGTCGCACCGTGCTGGTCGCGCTCGCCGGCGGGGCCGCGGCCACGCTGGCCGGCCTTCCCGGGATCGGCCCCTTCACCGTGGGCAGCGGGGCCGTCACCGGGCTCAGCTTCACTCGCTTCGTCTTCTACGGCCGCGTCCGCGAGGACCTGCCGTTCGACACGGTCGCGCTCGCGCTTGCGGCCGTTCTCGCGGTCGTCGGGGCAGCTGCCGCGTGGTGGCTCTTCTCCGCGGATCGGCGTCGCCGGCCGGCCCCTGCCCGCGATCACCTTGCCTGGGCGAGCACGGCGCTGGCAGGCCCCACCCCCGCCGAGCGCGTCGCGGCTCTCCTCCCGCGCGGGTTCGTCGCGGCCGGCCGGGCGCTGGACACCCTCGACGTGCAGCTGCTGGAACCGATCCCCACCGCGATGGGGGAGAGCGTCGGCACACTCAGCGAGGCGCTGAGCCGCCTGCGCAGCGCCCGGGTGGGGCTGTCGATGGCGGCGGCCCTGGTCGTTGTGGCCATCC
Source organism: Candidatus Aeolococcus gillhamiae (assembly GCF_016464765.1). Taxonomy (NCBI): domain Bacteria; kingdom Bacillati; phylum Candidatus Dormiibacterota; class Candidatus Dormibacteria; order Candidatus Aeolococcales; family Candidatus Aeolococcaceae; genus Candidatus Aeolococcus; species Candidatus Aeolococcus gillhamiae. The sequence continues at coordinate 2,371 of NZ_JAEKNS010000029.1, forward strand.
TGCTGGCGGCGTCGGTTCTGGCCGTGACCGGCCATTTCCCGGTGACCATCCAGTGAGCGCGACGCTGCAGACACTGTGGTCGGCCGCGACGGCCGCGCAGCAGGCCCCACGCTTGGCGGCCGCGTTCCACCCGCTCATCGCGGCGGTCTCACCGTCGATCAGCGCCGCCACCGCACCGGTCGTCGCCGCGCCACCCACTGCGGCGTTCTCGCTGCCGCCGCCCGCCGCGGCCAGGCCGGCCCCGGCGACCACGCCGACGACCCCCACCAACACCGGCCTCGATCTGCCGTCTGTCCTGCTCAGCACCGTGGTGTTCATCACCACTGTCGCGGCCCTGGTGATCGTGTTCCTGCCCGAACGCACCGCGGAGCAGCGCAGCCGTATCCGTTCGGTCGCGCTGTTCGCGGCGGCAGCAGCGCTGGTGCTGACCCTCTTCACGCTCCTCACGGCCATCTCGCTGGGGGTTGCCGCCACCCCGGACCAGCTCCATGAGGAGAACACCACCTGGATCAGCCACTTCGCCTTCGCGATCCACTACCACATGAGCGCCGACGGGGTGACCCTGAGCCTGCTGGTGCTCAGCACCCTTGTGTTCACATCGGTGTTCCTGGCGGCGTGGAAGCGCCAGCAGCGGCTGCGCCTGTACTGCGGGCTGCTGCTGCTGCTCGAGACGGCGGTCAACGGAGCCCTCTGTGCCACCGACCTGGTCCTGTTCGTGATGTTCTTCGCCATGCAGGCGGCGCCGCTCTTCCTCCTGATCAGGTGCTTCGGAGGAGCCGGCCGGGAGCGCACGGCAACGCGCGCCGGCGTGGCCGTGCTCATCAGCGGGGCGCTGCTCCTCACCGGCTTCCTCCTTGTGGTGGTGCACAGCAGCGCGCACAGCTCCGACCTGACCGACCTTGGCAACGCCGGAGCGCTCACCGGTCCGGTGGCGGCGGCGGGATTCTGGCTCGTGTTCACCGCGTTTGCGATCGGTTTCGTCATCGTGCCGGTGCACACCTGGATGCTCGACACCACCGCAACCGCCAGCTCCGGCGTTGCCGCTGTGGTCGCGGGCGTGCTGGTGCGGCTCTCCGGGTACGGGATGATCCGGTTCGCGCTCGGGCTGTTCCCGGCGCAGGCACAGCGCTTCGGCAGTGCGCTGATGGTGCTCGCGGTGCTCAGCGCGCTGTGGGGGGTCCTGCTGACGCTCGCGCAGACCACGCTGCGGCGCATGGTCGCCGCGGTGAGCATCGGCCAGATGTCGCTGGTGCTCCTCGCCGTGGCCGCGCCCAACAGCATCTCGCTGGACGGCGCCGTTCTGCAGCTGGTCGCCGGCGGGTTGAGCAGCGCGCTGTTGCTGCTGCTCTGCGGGGCCATCGAGGGACGGACGCGCAGCGCGCCGTTGGACCGGCTCGGTGGTCTGGCGGCGCAGGCGCCGCGGCTCGGAGGGTTCTGGATCTTTGCCTGCCTCGCCGCCCTGGGGGCGCCGCTGCTTGCGGGGTTCAGCGCGGAGCTGATGCTGTTCAGCGGGGTGTTCTCGGTCCACCCCTACGCCACCGTCTTCGTGATGGCGAGCACCGCGGTCAGCACGGCAGCCCTGATCTGGTCCGCGCAACGGGTGTTCCTCGGCCCGGTGCGTGAGGAGTTCGCGCGCGTCCGTGACACGACGGCTCTCGAGCTCGGCTATCTGTGGCCCCTGGTCATCTTCCTGGTGGCGTTCGGACTTCTCGCCGGCCGCGTGGTACCGGTCATCGGCACCGGTCTCGTCCGCATTGCGGCGTCTCTCGGTGGCACCCAGTGATCAGCAATTTCGGTCTCGGTGTGCTGCTCGGGATCCTGCCCGCGGTCATGCTCGGCTTTGGCGCCCTGGTGTGCGCGGCCGTGGCCGCCGCGCGGCCTCGCACACGGCCGTCACTGTACCGGTGGGTCACCCTGCTCGCGGCGGTCGGTGCCTTCACCGCATCGATGATCGAGCTGCAGGCGATGCGCCCCAGCTCCGCGGGTGTCGGCCTGGCGGCGTACAGCGGGGGACTGATGGTCGATCGCTTCCACGTCTTCGGGTCGGTGCTGGTGCTCCTGGCCCTGGTGCTGACCGTGCTCGGTTCTGAGGCGTACACACGCCGCGCCCCGGCACGGGCGGGCGCGTTTTGCGCGCTTCTCCAGGTGAGCTCGGGCGCGGCGATGATTCTCCTGGCGCAGCGCGAGATGGCCGCTTTCGTCGTCGCGTTCGCGGTCCTCCTGGTGGCGCTCGCGCTTCTGACAGCTATGACCAAAACGTCGGGGCAGACCGCGGAGGCAGCGTTCCGCCAGCTTCTCGCCGGTGGCGTGGCGATGGCGACCACCGTGTACGGGATGACGCTCCTCTACGCCGCCGTCGGCACCACCGACCTGGCTCGGCTGGCAACCGGGGCGCGTGTCACCGGCGCTCCGATCGACGGCCCACTCGAGGTGGTGGGCATCGCCCTAGTGGTGATCGGTTTGCTGGTGGCGGTCGGCGCGCCTCCGCTGCAGGCGTGGACCAGGCTTGTCCAGGAGGCCACCCCTGGGGCCATCGCGGGGTTCAGCTCGGCCCTGGGCGCCGTCGTCGGCACCCTTGTGCTGGCTCGCTTCGCCGTCGAGGGCTTCGGTCCCGGGAGCACACGCTGGACCATCCTCGTCGACATTCTTGCCGCGGCCGGGATGCTCTCCGGCGCAATCCTGGCGGTGCGTGCCACGACCATCCGGCGGCTCATCGCCGACCTGTCCATCGCGCAGGCGGGCTTCCTGCTGCTGGCGCTCGCCTCGACCGGCCGCGGCATCGCCGGGTCGACGGCCGGCGGCAGGACCGCACTGCTCTTCTCGCTGCTCGGCGCAGCCGCCGCGCTGCTGGCGTCGCTCCTCCTCGCCGGCGTCTTCGACGCGGCCGGCCTCGGCACAGGCATTGACGCGTACCGCGGCGCGGGGGGGCGCGCGCC
>NZ_JAEKNS010000072.1:0-7159 GCF_016464765.1 Candidatus Aeolococcus gillhamiae
GGCGTTGCCGGCCCACAGCATTTAAGGGTGACAATGCTGCGAAAAGCCGCGACGTCGCGGTCTCCAAACGCTGCCCGTCCTCGATGATCTGAGGACACGGAGGTTCCGACGTTGTCCAGGGTTCTCTACATCGGCGGCTGCACGCGCAGTGGCAGCACGCTCGTCGACCGCATGCTCGGCCAGATCCCGGGGTTCCTGTCCACGGGCGAGTTCGGGCTGCTCACCACCCACAGCCTGGTGGAGAACCGCCTCTGCGGGTGCGGCGAGCGTTTCATGGAGTGCGACTTCTGGCAAGCGGTCGGCGAGGCCGCCTTCGGTGGCTGGAAATCGCCTCAGGCGGAGGAGCTGGTCGCGCTTCACCCGCAGGTGACCAGGCAGCGGTACATCCCGCTCCTCTTCGCGCCCGCGCTTTCGCCGGCGTTCGCGAGGCGGCTGCGACGGTACCGAGCGTTGCTGCAGCGCCTGTACGACGCGCTGCACACGGTCAGCGGTGACGAGGTGATCATCGACTCGACCAAGGCACCCGCCTACGCGCTGGTGCTGCGCGGAGTCCCCGGCATGCACCTGAGCATCCTCCAGCTGGTGCGCGACAGCAGGGGCACGGCGTACTCCGCGACCAAGAAGCAGATCATGCGCGACAGCGTCGACCGCGTCGTCTACAAGCACAACTACGCACCGGCGGTGATCACCATGCGCTGGAACGTCTATCACCTGCTCTTCGACGTCATGCGCGCTCTCGGCGCCCGCGTGCTGGTGGCCAGGTACGAGGACGTCGTGCGCGAGCCGCGCACGCTGCTCGGCCGCATCGCCGCCTTCGCGGGCAGGCCCACCACCGACAGCGACCTGGACTTCATCTCAACATCGGGGGTGGTGCTCAGCGTCGATCACACCGCTGTTGGCAATGACATGCGGTTCGAGCACGGCAACGTCGTCATGCGCGAGGACGACGCATGGGTACGCTCGCTGCCGCGCTCCAGCCGGCGCGTGGTCACGCTGCTGAGCTGGCCCCTGCTCAAGCGCTGGAAGTACAACTGAGCCGGCGCCGGCGCACTATCGCGCCAGCGGCGGCTCGTCGTGTCAGCTGAGGGTCAACCCCCGTTGGCCACGCGCGGAGCGGGGCTGGCGATGGCCTCCTCTTCGTCGGATCCCTCGCCGACCGCGGTGATCAGCTCCACGTTGCCGTCGGCCACGTGGAACTCGATGACGCCGCCACGGTTGACCGGCACGCGCCAGCCCTCGCCGGCTGCGCCCTCGAGCTTGGCGATCAGCAACCGGATCATCACGGCGTGGGACACGGCGGTCACTGTCTCGCCCTGGTGTCGTGACCCGATCAGCTCCACTGCCGCAAGCATCCGCTCCTGCGCGTCGGCGATGCGCTCCCCATCGGGGCAGACACAGCGCAACGGGTTGGTCTTGTAGAGCTCAAACGCACGCGGATCGTGCGCGGCCGCCTCCTTGGCAGTGAGCCCCTGCCAGATGCCGTAGTCGAGGTTGATCAAACCCTGGAGGATGCGGATGTCGGGGACGCCGGCCTCGTCGGCGATGATCTGCGCGGTGGCGATGGTGCGGCGCAGCGGCCCGGTGTACACGGCGCTCAGGCCGGCCGGCGAGAGCGTGCGCGCAGCGTCGACCGCCTCCTGGTAGCCCTGGGCATCCAGGGGGACGTCGGCCCGTCCGCGGTAACGGTTCTCGACATTCATACGCGTCGTGCCGTGGCGGACAAGGAAGACGCGGCATGGTCCTTCCACGGCGTTCATACGCGGCGAGCGGACGTACTCCAAGTTGGTCATTGCCTTCCCCCCTCCCCCGGCTGGACCGGGACACGTTGTTCGACCGCCGATGGCCCGTGGAAGAGGGTATCGACGGCTTGATGGCTTGTCAATGTCGCGGCTGCGTCATGCGGATCGCCCGTCAAGTCAACGGTAGTCAGGTGCGCCGCGTTGCCTGGGAGGAAACGTCCGCTGACGGGGTCGTCCTCGAACAAGGTGCCGCGTCTGAGCGCGCGGTCCAACCAGGCGCCCGCCAGCATCGAGGTGAGCAGTGCGAGCAGAACCAGGTCGACGTAGAAGCGCTGCGCGATCACATGCGCGTCAAGCGCGACGGATGCCAGCACGATGGCCGGCCCTCCACGCGCGTTGAGCGCCACGGCGAGGTTGAGCGCGCTGCCCCGGCGCTCGCGGGCGATGCGCGCCCCCGCGTACACGCTCATCGCCTTGACGGCGCAGGCGAAGAGCAGGAAAAGCGCGAAGAACGCGGGGTCGAACTGGTGGATGAGGTCGAGTTTGAGTCCGACGATTGCAAAGTACACCGGGATGAAGAACCCAAAGGCGAAGCTCTGTATCGTCGCCTGCGCGCTGGCGGCGGTCCCGGTGAGCGTGCCGGCGAGGAGTCCCGCGATGAAGGCGCCGAAGATCGGGGAGATGCCCAGGAACAGCGCCGCGCTGGTCATGGCCATCATGAACACGATCTGGAACGCCAGCGCGTTGCCACGGCCCAGGACATTGATGCGGTGCGACCCGAGGCGCTCGACGAACGAGCGTCCCAGCGCCAACGGCACCGCGAAAGCGGCGATGGAGACGACGACGTAGTAGGCGTCGGCGGCCGCCGAGCCGGGATGGATCGAGAGCAGGCTGGCGAGCGTGAAGTTGTCGCCGTGCACCGGTGCGACCAGACCCAGAGCGATGCTCAGGATCACATAGAGGACAAGGTCCTCGATGACCGCGACGCTCAGCACGATGCGCGCGAACGACGTGCCGAGGATGCCGAGGTCGGCGAGGATGCGAGAGATCACCGGGATGCTGGTGACAGCCACGCCGCAACAGAAGACGAGCAGGAACGCGGTGTTGTTCTGCGCGGTGCCCACCAGGTGACCGGGGTTGAACACACCGAGGAAGAGGGCTCCGGCGGCGAACGGCACCACGTTGCCGAGCAGCGCGATCAGGCTCGTCGTCCGGCCCTCACCGGGGCGGCGCCGAGCGCGCAGCGCTGCGCCGGCGCAGTACATGAGCAACAGCTGACCCAACTGGTAGACGGCCCCGAGCACCGCCGTCGTCGACGCGCTGCCCGCCGTCAGCTGGTGGGCGAGGTCGGGGCGCAGCGCGCCGAGGACGGTGGGTCCGAGGAGCAGGCCGCCGACGATCTCACCGGCCACCTGCGGCTGACGCGCGCGCCGAAAGAGGAAGCCCATCCCGTGCGCGGCGATGAGGATCACGCTGAGGGCGAGCAGGAGGTGGAGCGTGGCGAAGTTGCTGAGACTCACGTGCCGTGATCCACTACCGCACGAACCGCCGCGAGGATGGCGTCCTGGTGCTCGGGGTGGCACACCACCTGGTCGGGCAGCCACGGGTTGGGCTGGTTGTAGCGCAGCGGCGACCCGTCCGCGCGCGTCGCGCACAGGCCGGCACTCAGTGCCACACCGACCGGGGCCGCCGAATCCCATTCGTACTGGCCGCCCATGTGCACGTATGCGGCCGCCTCGCCGCGGACGACCGCCATGGTCTTGGCGCCGGCAGATCCCATGGTCACCAGCACCGCGCCGAGGCGGCGGGCGATCTCCGCGGCGGCCGGGGGCGTGTGCGACCGGCTGACCACCAGCCGCAGCGGGCCGCCCGAACCGGCCGGCAGCGCCGGCGACGGCGAGGTACCGAAGACCAGGCCCGCCGCCGGCAGCGCCACGGCAGCCGCCACCGGTGTCCCCTCCTCCACCAGCGCGACGTGGACAGCCCAGTCCGCGCGGCCGGGCTCACCGAACTCCCGGGTGCCGTCGAGCGGGTCGATGATCCAGACACGGCGCTCACCGAGCCTGCGGGAGTCATCCGTGCCCTCCTCAGAGAGCACGGCGTCCCCCGGCCGCAGCTCCGCGAGCAGCTCCATGATCAGCTCGTGCGACTGCCGGTCTCCCCGGTCGCGAAGTTGCTGAGGGTCAGCGTCGGGACCGGCGCCGTCGCGCAGGGCCACCAGGGCGCGCCCCGCCTGCTCAGCGATCCGCCGGGCGAGCTCATGGTCGCACTGATCCCCAGCGCGGACCGAGACGGCAGCGTTAGAAGCCACCCTGCGAACCCCCTGCTCACGATTCGACCAACCCGATCGCCCGGCGACGTATCCTACGAGACCACGTGGCGACGCCCCGGACCAATCGCTTCATTGTAGCCAAAAGCGTCGCATCGTCAAGGGACCAAGTCGGGCAGAGCCGGGGACTTGACGACCGACCTCCCGACCGGCAGAATCAGTCAGACGCGCCTAACGCTCCAGCAATCGAAGGGTCGACGGGTAGGGGGGAACGCAGCCGGATGCACCTGGATCTCACGCTCGCACTGGCGGGGCTGATCGTCGGCTTCGTTGTCGGCCTCACCGGCATGGGTGGCGGGGCGCTGATGACGCCGATCCTGGTCGTCGTCTTCAACGTGCAGCCGCTGGCCGCGGTGTCGAGCGACCTAGTGGCGTCCTTCTTCATGCGGCCGGTCGGTGCCCTGGTGCATCTCCGCCAGGGGACCGTGAACCGGGGCCTGGTGAAGTGGCTGGTGATCGGTTCGGTGCCGTCGGCCTTCGTCGGGGTGCTCATCCTGCGGGCCATCGGCCGCGGGCATCGGGTGGAGGACGCCGTGCAGATCATCCTGGGGGTGGCGCTGCTGGTGGCCGCCGGGGCCATCGTGGTCAAGGCGCTGCTCAACCTCCGCCAGCGCGCCCGCGGCGAGCACCTTACCGTCGCCGATCCCTCGGCCATCACGGTGCGCCCGGTGCCGACAATGCTGATCGGCGCCCTCGGCGGCTTGGTGGTGGGCATGACATCGGTCGGATCGGGCTCGCTGATCATCGTGCTGCTGCTCTTTCTGTACCCCCGGATCCGCGCCTCGCAGCTGGTCGGCACCGACCTCGTCCAGGCGATCCCACTGGTGGGTGCGGCATCGCTCGGCCACCTGCTCTTCGGCGATTTCCGTGTGGCGCTGACCGCCTCGCTGCTGGTCGGCAGCATCCCCGGCGTCTACCTCGGGGCCCGCATCTCAGCGCGCGCGCCCGCACGGCTCATCCGCCGGGTGCTGGCGTTCGTGCTGCTGGCGTCGGGGCTCAAGCTCGTCCAGGTGGGCAACGTCGAGCTCGGCGTGATCCTGCTCGCCGTGGTGGTGATCGCCCCGGTGGTGTGGATGCTGGTGCGGGCCACCGACGGGCTGATGCCGCGGCGCGCGCGTGCCCAGCTGGTGGCCGCAGGCGAGATGGGCCGGGAGCAGCTGGTGGCCGCAGGCGAGATGGGCCGGGAGCAGCGCGCCAACTGAGGACCGGGTCCCTGCTATCCTCGGCTGCGCAAACCAATCCAGGGTGCCGTCGAGGCAACCTCTCGCCAGAGACCGCAGGCGGGGCGCCGTGCTCCTCAATCTCCTGCGGTAGGTGAGTGAGCGAAGCGGTTGAGCGTCCGGCGACGCGCTGTCCGCGATGCCCACCTCACACAGCGGTGGGTGTCGCCGGAGGCTCCTGCACCAGGAGGAACGCATGTCCGCGAACGCCGCCGAGGTGAGCGGCACCCGCGCCGGCCCACGCAAGCGGGAGGCGGTGGAACGCCTCACCGACAAGCTGACCCGCGCCACGTCCGCTGTGGTCACCGACTACCGCGGCCTGACCGTGGCCCAGCTCGAGGAGCTCCGCGCTCAGCTGCGCACCCAGGGGGTCGACTACGTCGTGGTCAAGAACACCCTGGCCCGCCGCGCCGCCGAGTCAGCCGGGGTGCCCGCGTTCAGCGAGGTGCTCGTCGGCCCGGTCGGGCTGGCGCTGGGGTACGCCGACCTGGCCGTCCCCGCCCGGGTGCTCAGCGAGTACTTCCGGGTCAACAAGCGCCTGCCGTCCGTTGCCGGCCTCGTCGAAGGCCAGGTCCTCGACGCCGCCGCGGTGAAGACCCTGTCCGAGCTGCCCTCTCGCGAGGCGCTGCTCTCCCAGCTCGCCGGGACGCTGCAGTCCCCGCTGACCCAGCTCGCCGGTGCGCTCGATTCGATCACCGCCACCTTCGCGTCGACGCTCGAGGCGTACCGCGACCAGCTCGCAGCGGCCGCATAACGCCGCCCACAGGAGACAACCAATGGCAACCAAGACCCTGACCCCGGAGGATTTCGTCGAGTCCCTCAAAGAGTGGACCGTGCTCGACGTCGTCAACGCCGTGAAGCTCATGGAGGAGAAGCTCGGCGTCAAGGCGGCCGCCCCGGTCGCAGCGGCCGCAGCCCCGGCAGCCGGCGGCGGCGGTGGCGAGGCACCTGTCGAGGAGCAGACCGAGTTCACCGTGGTGCTCACCGGGCCGGGCGACGCCAAGATCAACGCCATCAAGGCCGTTCGTGAGATCACCGGCCTCGGCCTCAAGGAGGCCAAGGATCTGGTCGACGGTGCCCCCAAGCCGGTGCGCGAGGGCGTGTCCCGCGAGGACGCGGACGCCGCCGCTGCCAAGCTCAAGGACGCCGGCGCCTCGGTCGAGATCCGCTAGACGAAGCGATCGGGCGACGGAGCGTCGCACTGATAAGGGCTCGCGCCGGAGTGGCGCGGGCCTTTTCCGTTTTAATGAGGCGGTGGGCCTGCTCTTCCAAACCACCGTCATCGACTGCAACGACGCCCGCCGGGTCGGCGGGTTCTGGGCAGAGCTGCTCGGCATGCCGCTGGAGTCGGACGACGACGGCACCGAGCACTGGATCGACTTCGGGCCGGACGGCCGTGACCTTTTGTTCCTCACCGTCCCCGACCGGAAGTCGGGCAAGAACCGCCTCCACATCGACCTCCGTCCGGACGACCAGGCCGCGGAGGTGGAGCGTGCTCTGGCCCTGGGTGCCCGTCACGTCGACATCGGCCAGGGTCAGCAGACCTGGGTGGTGCTCGCCGACCCCGAGGGCAACGAGTTCTGCATCCTGCGGGCGCTGAAGCCGGACGAGTAAGACCCAGCGCTGAGCAGAGGACCTCGCTGCGACGCGGCAACAACCCCAAACGCCCCAGCGCAGGCGGCGCCACCCGTGCTTGAGCGAACTCAAATCGGGGTAGAACTTCTCTCTCCAGGGCGCAAGAGACCATGCGGCGCCGATCGGCCGAGCTTTGGTACGATACGTCCTTGTGCCCGTCGCCGTCGGTACCCGCGCGCCTACCTTGTCGAGGGAACTCTAGCACATGGTTTTGAATGCTTCCAGACTGTCCACCC
>NZ_JAEKNS010000115.1:0-4825 GCF_016464765.1 Candidatus Aeolococcus gillhamiae
GACGCCACCGGCCACCAGCTGCTGTTCCGCTTCGTGGCCGCTGCCTACGAGCGGCGCAGCCTCGGCGTTGGGAGCCACAGGCCGTTCGACCAGTGGGGCACCTTCCTCCCGGAGCACACCACCGCCGTCTCGCTCCTCGACTGAACCACGCTGGGAACCATGGAGGCTCCAACGATTGGAGAACATGGAGCCATGGCAGAAGGCAAGACCCCGACCCAGCGGCGGTACCCGGCAGAGCTGCGCGACCGAGCCATCAGGATGGTCGTCGAGTCACGACAGCAGAGCGGTGACCGCCACGGCGTGATCACACGGGTGGCCCGACAACTGGGCATTGGCCCGGAGTCCCTCAGGAAGTGGGTCCACCGGGCAGACGTGGACGGCGGCCAGCGTGGCGGCACCACGACCGAGGACAAGCAGCGCATCGCCAGCCTCGAGCGCGAGGTGCGGGAACTGCGGCGCGCCAACGAAATACTCAAGTCCGCCTCAGCTTTCTTTGCGCGGGAGCTCGACCCGCGGTTGCCCAGATGACCCGCTACATCGACGACAACAAGGCCACGTTCGGGGTCGAGCCGATCTGCCGCGCGCTGCAGGTTGCCCCGTCGACGTACTACGCCACCAAGGTGAGGCCGCCCTCCGCGCGTGCCCGGCGCGACGCCGAGCTCTGCCCGGTGATCGCCGACATGCATCGCGACAACTTCAGCGTCTACGGACCCCGGAAGATCTGGCGTCAGCTGCACCGCCAGGCCACGCCGGTGGGCCGCGACCGCGTCCGCCGGCTGATGCGCCAGATGCAGCTGCAGGGCGCGGTGCGCGGCAAGGTGAAGCGCACGACCTGGCCGGGGCCCGTGAGTGAGCGCCCCCGCGACCTCGTGGACCGTGCCTTCCGGGCAGCAGCCCCGAACCGGCTCTGGGTCGCCGACCTGACCTACGTCTCGACGTGGTCCGGCTTCGCGTACGTGGCCTTTGTCATCGACGTGTTCAGCCGGCGCATCGTGGGCTGGCGCGTCTCCACCACTCTGCGCACCGGCCTCGCCCTCGACGCCCTGGAGATGGCCATCTGGAGCCGTGGCAGCGACGACCTGAGCGGCCTCATTCATCACTCCGACCGCGGCGGGCAATATCTCGCGATCCGCTACACCGAGCGCCTCGAGGAGGCGGGCGCAGTGGGCTCGGTGGGCTCGCGCGGTGACAGTTATGACAACGCCCTCGCAGAGAGCGTCAACGGCTTGTTCAAGACGGAGCTGGTCCGCCGGCGCGGTCCCTGGCGCAGCACCGACGACCTGGAACTGGCCACTGCGGAGTGGGTCGACTGGTGGAACCAACGGCGGCTGCACAGCGCTTGCGGCGACGTGCCACCCGCAGAGTTCGAGCGCACGTACTACAGTCCAACAGCAACGGCCTCAGTGGCCTGAGAACCAACCCCATTGAGTCTCCATCAAACCCAGCGCGGTTCAGACCGCCTCTTGCATCACGCCGTGGTGGTTGTCACCGAGGGCGAGTCGTTCCGCATGAAGGAGGCAAAGTCGCGAGGAGGTGGCCGCTCACCAAAGACTTGAGACAGCCGACGTCATGGCCAGGGGTGCGGATTTCTGCTTGGCCACAAGTGCGGACTTCTGGATGGCCATTGACAAGCAGTCCACTGTCGGGTGGTGAAGGTGTGTTTGACGTACGCGTCTCTGGGACATCGATGCAGGCGGAGGTCACGTGCGGGTTTCACATCGGGTAATCGCCTCGGTCAGCCGACCTGGAGGACCACAGCGCCGAGGAACTGACTTCCTGCGCTCACCGAGATCATGTACTCACCCGACCGCGGGAAGATCATGTAACCGGTGTCGTCAGTGTGCTGGTCGGCGGGAATCGTGACCACGCGATCGTCGGGGTCGTATGTCCCGTAGCTGAAGTGGATCGGTTGGCCCGTTGCACACTCCGTGCCCCGCACTTGGACCTCGGGGTGCGCCTCCGCGTCTGGATGGATCACGACCTTCGTTAGGCCGCCAAGGACGAATTCCCGCAAGACGGCCTTGCCCGGTGGGCCCGGGCCGAAGGCTGAGAACCACACGGGGCCAGCCCGCGCGAGGGCGTCGCCGGCGAACTCGGGATCTGAGGCTGGGACCACAGTGAGGTCGCTGACAGACCCGCAAACGACGGGGGTGAGGGAGGGGCCGACCGTCGAGGTTAGCGAGGGCGGAGACGTTGTCCCGGTTGGCGATGTGCATGCACTGAGAAGGAGCGCCGACGCTGCCACAGGGATCAGACGAAGCACAACTCGTACTTCTACTCCTAACCGGCCGCGTCGACACAACTGTGCCGAAGTGCTGGAGCGACTGGCGTGACCGAACAGCGGAGGTTTTTGGGTGTCTATAACGCAGAAATGATGCGGCTGGTCGCCCACAGTTGGCCGCTCCAAGCGTCACCACGCCATCATTAGCGCAATGCCAGACCCCGCTACATTTCGGTTTCCGCCAGGCCCACCAACTATGGCCGGCGAAGCGCTATTTCTACGTCGGCTGGCGATCGAAGATGTTGAGCTCCTGATCGAAGCGTCCCGCGACACTGAAATCATTCGTTGGACGAGAATGCCTGAGAACCTCGACCACGCCACCGCGACTGCACTGCTCGCCCACTGGCGAGACCGTCTCGCTGCTGGGCTTGTCCGGCAGTACGTTATTGCTCCGGATCCGGCAAGTGCGCCAGTTGGGCTGACGTCACTGGTGCTGCAGGATGCCAAGGACCCCTGGTGTGCGGACGTCGTGTACTGGCTTCTGCCGCGCGGACGTCGACTCGGGTTGGCCACCCGAGCGGTGCAACTGCTTCTGCAGTGGGCGTTTGCAACGACCGACCTCCGACGCGTCGCTCTGTACACACTTGAGGGCAACGGGCCGTCCGAGCGCGTCGCGCAGCGCTGTCACTTCCAGTTCGACCAACTCGTGGATGACACGCGCGAGGGCAGGGTGCTCAGGCTCAATCGGTGGACATTGGAGGCTGACCGACCCGACAGGCACCAGGCGAGAAAGTGACCGGCCAACAGAATCGAACAGAGCGGTGTCGTGGTCGCCCGCGTCACGCGGTGTTCGGACTGAGCAAGCTCAACTCCGGACATCTGACGCCGGTCGCCAGGGTGCGCGCGACAATGAGGCCACCCCGATGACCCGTCACACACCTTTCATGTCGGCAGAGCGCGCCGAGCGCATCCGTCGATGGCACGAAGCGGCCTATCAGGCGGCTAAGAGGGAGGGGGCGAGTGGACAAACATTCGAGTACCTTGGCAGGACCATCGTGGTCCCGCCGCAGGTCCAGCCCATCACCGGTGTGTCGCACGTTCTCGGAGAGGCGGTGCTCGCCGATCGGCGGCGGGGTTGGGACTTCGCGAGGCAGTTCTCCCCCAGCCTTTAGGTGACACCCCCGTCCGCATGGGTTGCCGCCCCAATCCGGCGCCGGCCGACCCGCTACTCCGCCGCAGACGTTTCGGTCTCCGGCGCACGGGACGACACACTCGGCAACAGAACGCGCTGCTCCGTACGGGTTGCTAGCCACGCTGCCGAGACAAGCACTACCGCGGCCATGGCGCCGAGGAGAACGCGGTAGTCCGCGATCAGTACCAAACCCGCGCCCACTCCGATCGACAACGTCTGCGTGAGGGTCGCAACGGCATCTGCCGCGGCGAATGTTCGTCCCTGGAGCGTGGCCGGCGTTCGGCGTTGGATCGACGTGGCGAAGGCGACAATCGCCCACGGGAGCCCCGCGCCCGCGATGGCGATGGCCACGGCTGCGACGGGTACCGCGCCAACCATCAGGAGCGCGTCGCCGACCGCGAAGACGGAGAGGCCGACGGCGAGGGTCCGTCCCTCGCCGAGTTTTCGGATGATCCACGGGGCCGTAACCGCGCCGGCAACGGCGCCGCTGCCTTGGAAGGCCATGAGCACGCCGACGAAGGTTGCGGGCTCGTGGAGACCGACCTGTACCACGACGAAGATCACCGTCTCCGTGAAGCCCACTACGAGCATCGCCACTGCCGTCGCGGTGACGATCTGACGCAGCGCGGGCGTGCGCCACACGTGTCGCAGTCCGGCCGATATCTCCGTCATCCACCGGTTCTCCCGTTGGGTCGGCCGTGCCTCGCGGACATGGAGCAGTTGCAGGGTGACAGCTGCGATCACGAATGAGGCGGCGTCGATCACCGCGACCGGCTTTGCCGTGCCCGTCAACGCGACCAATCCAGCACCACCCAGAGGAGCGATCAAGCGACACGCCTCCCGCCCCGTTTGAATGGCGGCATTGGCCGGGGCGAGCAGATCCTCGGGAAGCACGACCGTCAGCAACGCCGATTGAGCGCTTCCCAGAAGAGCACCGCTGGCCCCGTACAGACCGATCACCACATAGACGAGCCACAGCTGGGCCGGACCTTGCACCAGCAAGATCAGGAGAACGGTCGCCGCGGAGGCCAAGTTCACCAACAGCATGAGGGGCCGCCGACGTACGCGATCGACGACCAGACCGCTGAGAGGGCCGGTAAGGTAACCGAGGGAGCACACGAAAAACACCAGGCCGGCGGCCGACGCCGAACCAGTGATCTGTTTCACCCAGATGGCCAGCCCCAGCCAGAGGGTCGTGTCGCCGATCAGCGAGACGACCTGGCCAGATATGTAGAGGGAGGCGTCGCGATGGCGGAGGAGTCCTCTCACGCCCTAGTGGTCCGTCCGGGAAATGACTCGACAACGAGCGATCTTCTCCAGAATGTCTTGGACTGATGCTGTCCAGATGAAGGGTGTGGGATCGGCGTTGTGCACGGAGAGGTACTCCCTGATGGCGGCGATGAGGGCGGGCA
>NZ_JAEKNS010000091.1:0-15288 GCF_016464765.1 Candidatus Aeolococcus gillhamiae
TGGCCATCCGCCTCGCGGACAGTGAAGGTGGGCTGGGGGAAGGTCGCGGGGCCTCGCAGAGCCTGTCCCGTGTCGATACGGAACCGGGATCCGTGCCAGGGGCAGGTCACGACCCCGTCCTCGAGCGGACCCTCATGGAGAGGGCCGCCAGCGTGGGTGCAGACGTCAGCGATGGCGCAGAGCACGCCGTTTCGGCGGACCACGAGCGCTGCCATGTCGCCCGCGTCGACGCAGCGCACCGTTCCCTCCGCGAAGTCGGTCGAGGCACCGACATTCACTGGCTCTTGGGGGCCGACGATGAAGGCGAGGTGATCGACCATGGTGCCGATCCCGAAGACGACATGCCCACCCAGGTACGCACCAGCGAACAGCACCCCCAGCCCTGCAGTCGACAGACCGACCGCCAGGGGATGTAGGTTGAGGCCAGCCCACCAGCGCAGGCCGAGCGACGCGGCGTCGAGGCCTACGGCGAGGGTCATGGCCAGCCCGTGTGCCGTCGCGACGCGGCGCTCGTGGCCTTCGGTGTCGTGGAAGTCCGTGTAGCCGGTGAGCACCGAGCCAAGTGCTCCCACCACGCCCACCGCCAGGGCCAGGTCACCGGCCTCGGTGGGGATGTGGTTGGAAAAGTGGGCCACGAAGTCGGCGACGACGCCCACCGTCCACGCTCCCACCGGGAGGTCGGTGAGGGCGGGGTGGAGGGGATGACCGAAGATGCGCGTGCCGTGCAGAGCGCTGCGGAGTGCCGCTCCCGGCTTGCCGAGAACGCGATACGCGCCATTGACCGCCTTCTGGATGACGTCAGCGACCGGCTCGAGCCATCCCTGACGGCGGATCACACGGTCCACGAGCGGCTCTGTCACTACCTCACCTCCGTCCCGCGTGGTGAGGCCGAGGCGGCGCCACCCCGGTCTCACGTTGTATGTGCCAGTAGAGCGTTATCTGTATCAGCAGCGTCCGCACAAGGCGCGGTCCGGGTCAGGGGTGCCTGGTAGGCGCTACCGTGTCTCCTGGGTCGGGTCACCTCGGAGCCCACAGCAAGTGGATGACGGTAGTGCCGCCAGCAGGAGACGCCGGTGAAGAAGGTCGCGGCCGAGCTGCTCATCGAGCCGCTGGCCGCCGACACGTCGACCGCCCTGGCAACAGCAACTCGGGGGGTCGCGACCAGTAGGCAGCCGAAGTCGCTTGCCCGCCTGTGGCGCGCGATCCCGACCCGACGCGGACAGTCCGTTGCCCGACAACGGCCAGGCACGCATCCATCACGGTGTCGTCTGGAGCAGCCTTGGACAGGTCGAGACAGTGGCCCAGCCCGTGGCTGCCGACGTCGTGGCCGAAAGCAAGGATGACCACGACGGTGTTCGTGCTCCATCCGGTGGCGCCATTTCGCTTGGACCTGGTCGCGTGGGCGCTGCGCCGGCGCCCGACCAACGCCCTGGATCGCTGGGACGGAAGATCGTATCGCCGAGCCATGGCCACCGCTGATGAGGTGGTCGAGGCCGAGGTTGGGCAGACTGGACCTGCCGAGAATCCCGATCTGCTGGTTCGTCTGACCGGCCCACAAGCTGCCCTTGGCTCAGCGAAGGATCAGATCGGCGAGATCTTGAGCCGCTCTCTCGGCTTGGGAATGGACCTGAATGCCTTCTACAGCCTCGCCGAGCAGGATTCACTTCTGCGGTCCTTGGTCACGCGGTTCCGCGGGCTCCATCCGCCGCGGTTTCAGAGCTGGATCGAGGCGCTCGGTAACGCCGTGAGTTGCCAGCAGCTCAGTCTGAACGTGGGAATCAGCCTGCTCAACCGCCTGACCGACAGGTACGGAAAGGCTTCGCAGAACGGGTTGCGCGCGTTTCCAACAGCAGAGGACCTTGCGCGAGCTCAGAGCGCTGAACTGCGAGAGCTCGGCTTCAGCACACGCAAGGCCACTGTGCTCATCACGCTCGCCAGGCGGCTGGCGGACGGTGATCTCGACCTCGACAGCCTGGCCGGTGCGGACGATGCAACCGTGCTCGCGGAGCTGTGTGCCTTGGATGGCATCGGCCGCTGGTCCGCTGAGTACCTACTGCTGCGCGGCTTTGGTCGGCTCCACATCTTTCCCGGCGACGATGTCGGCGCTCGCGACAAGCTGCGTCGTTGGCTGAGCCTTCCAGAACCTCTCGACTACCGTGGCGTCAATCACATCACCGAACGCTGGGCGCCCTACGCGGGCCTGGTGTACTTCCACCTCCTGCTCGACAGCCTGGCGACGTCCGGCTGGGTGGCAGCGACGCCTGCCGCCGAGACCGACGACGGGTAAGCCGCCGTGCGCGACGATCCCTCAGACGCGGCGCATCAATGAAGGCCCCGAGGGCGTCGAACGGAGTGCATGGGCCGCGACAAGAGTCAACCTCGACATAATCGCTTGCGCAGCGGGTCGTCGACCGGCGACCCGCGTGTCCATGCTCCCGGAGGGCCTTGGGTGACCGCCATCGTCAGTCCCGCTTGCATGATCCTGGTGGCCGGCGCCGCCGTGGTTGCCACAGGTCTGCGCTGGCGCTTGCTGATCAGGGCCATGCTGCGCGGCCAGCGCGCCGACCCGCGCTTCGACCGCGTCGGCCAGCGCATCAAGGCGTTCTTCATCTACGTGATCGGCCAGGGACGGCTGCTGCGCTGGCCCTATGCGGGCGTCCTGCACGCGCTGATCTTCTGGGGCTTCCTGGTCCTGCTCAGCGCCATCGCCCAGGCGATCGTCGAAGCGCTGTGGCAGGGCTTCCGTTTCAGCGACCTGCCAGCGGCGTTCGTCATCGCCTTCGCCCAAGACGCATTCTGCGTCGCCGTGCTCGCCGGCGTGGCCCTGGCGCTGATCAACCGCTTCGTCGTCAAACCACTGCGGCTCCGCGGCAGCCATCGCAGTGATGCGGTGCTGATCCTCGGCTGGATCGGCACCCTGCTGATCTTCATGACCCTCAACTACGCCACCCTCATCGCTCAGGGGAATCCGGTGCAGGCAATGGCCGCCGACCGTCCGTTCGCGAGCGCGGTGTCACGGCTGTTCACCCCGCTGGCGCACAGCAGCATGCTGATCGGGTTGCACGGGCTCTTCTTCTGGGGGCACCTGGTGCTGGTCTTTGGCTTCCTGGTGTACCTCGGCTACAGCAAGCATCTCCACATCGTCACGGCAGCCCCCAACGTCTTCTTCAAATGGACCGAGCCGAAGGGGCGGCTGCCCCTCCTGGACATCGAGGCGGTGATGAACGCTGGAGACGAGTCCGATCAGCACTTCGGCCCGGTTACCCTCGACCACTTCAGCTGGAAGGACATGCTCGACCTCTACACCTGCACCGAGTGCGGTCGTTGTCAGACGCATTGCCCCGCCTACAACACCGGCAAGGTTCTCTCACCGAAGACGCTGATCACCGACATGCGTGATCACCTCTACGAGAACCTTGCCGGCGGCTACGCCGCCACTACCCACGATGCGCACATCGAACACGGTGCCGACGGCGAGGGCAAGCCCGACCGTGAGGGTGCAGTGATGTGGGTCGCCGGGGATGACCATCTCGGCGCCCGGCACGACCTCCCGGGGCTTTTCCAGCCGTCCTGGATTGGTCCCGACGCGGTGACCAAAGCGGTCGAGGCCAGTGGCGGCGAGCGCCCGCTCTTCGGCGGCACCATCGCGGACGAAACACTCTGGGCCTGCACCACCTGCGGGGCATGCATGGACCAATGCCCGGTGCTCATCGAGCACGTGCCCAAGATCATCGAGATGCGCCGCCATCTCGTGCTCGACGAGTCGCGCATGCCCAAGCAAGCCGAGACAGCCTTGCGGGGCATCGAGAACGTCTTCAACCCCTACGGCCTCTCCCATCAGACGCGCGCCGACTGGGCGCGCGACCTGGGCGTGCAGTTCGCCGCCGACAGGCCCGACGCCGAGTACCTCTATTGGGTGGGCTGCGCGTCGTCCTTCGACGACCGCGCCAAGACCATCGCCACCGCGCTGGTGAAGATTCTCCAGGCCGGCAAGGTCGACTTTGCCATCCTCGGCACCGAGGAGAAGTGCAGCGGCGACCCGGCGCGGCGCATCGGCAACGAGTACCTCTTCCAGGAGCGGGCCAAGGACAACGTCGCGGTGCTGCGCAAGTACAACGTGCACAAGATCATCACCTCGTGTCCGCACGACTTCAACACCTTCGCCAACGAGTACTCGGCATTCGGGGGTGACTACGAGGTGGTGCACCACACCCAGATGATCGAGCGATTGCTCAAGGAGGGCCGCATCACCCTCGACGAATCCAAGCGGCAGGAGGAGACGATCACCTACCACGACTCGTGTTACCTGGGGCGCTGGAACGACATCTTCGCGCCGCCGCGAGACATCCTTGAGCAGATCCCCGGGCTCACGGTGGTCGAGATGGCCCGTAACCGCAGCGAGGGGATGTGCTGCGGCGCCGGCGGTGGTCACATGTGGATGGAGGAGGAACAACCGCGCGTCAACCACAAGCGCGTTGAGCAGGCCGCCGCGACGACGGCGACCAAGGTTGCCACCGCCTGCCCCTTCTGCCTGGCGATGTTCGACGAGGGGATCGCCAGCAAGCAGCTGGGGGATCGGCTCGCGGTGGACGACGTGGCCGTCTACGTGGCCCGTTCGCTTGCCGGTGGCGCGGGCGAGGAAGCTGCGGCAGACGTGCCTGAGATCGATACCACGATCGCTCCGTCCGAAGGCGCCCCCGCAGATCCCAGCGACACAGCGTCTGCCGGCGAGTCCAACGTGGTTGGCGCACCCGAGCCGCCCGAGATCGCCCCTGGCAGTTAATCCAAGCGTGCCTCGCTATGGGCCCGAGCGTCGGCCTACCCGGCGGCCGACGACGGCGTGCTGCGGGTGGCCGTGCGAACTCGCAGCCGGTAGCGGAGGAAGAGGTAGGCGTCGTCACGTCGCACGCTCAGCAGGCTGAGCCAGCGAGCCTGGGCCGGCGCAAGTTCCACGCCGTCGACGAGGCCGGGCCGTGGCGCGGCGCTGGAGCGTCCAGCCAGGAGCGGCGAGACGGTCAGGAAGAGCTCGTCCAAGACCCGTGCGCGGACCAGGTTCCCGAGCAGGGTCGGTCCGCCTTCGGTCAGGACCGCGCCGCACCCTGCGGAGTGGATTGCCTCGACGATGCTCTTCGCGGTCAGTTCTGCTCCTGGCCCCAGCGACCTCACCGACGCCGCGGCGGGCAGGCGGCCGCGGAGTCGGTCAGCTCCGGCCTCAGTGGTGAGCACCAGCGCATCCTGCTGCAGGGCAGGGTGATCGCCGTCTATGTCACCGCTGGCCGTCACCACGACCAGGAGCGGCTGGCTGGCGCGCTTGAGCAAACGGCGCAGCTCCGCGAACTCCGCCGCGGCGGCTGGATAAACATCCTCCGGCGTCCAGCGATGGCCCGGGGTCGCACGCAAGGTGCCCGCTCCCACCAGGATCGCGTCGGCGCTCGCCCGCAGCAGGGCCATCACGAATCGGTCGGCCTCGCTGTGTCCGCTGATGGTTCCACCGGGGTCGGGATGTCCCGGGCCGAGCGCCACCACGCCGTCGACGGAGGACACGAAGTTCGCGTAGAGGCAGGGGGTCGCCAGGCTGAACGGCCCGCCGTAGAGGTGTTCGAGGCGCGGACCGAGCGGATAGGCGGGGGCGTCGGGTTGGTCGCTGAGGAGGGTGAGTTGCGGAGCAGGCTCGCGCGCCGGGGCCGACGACGGCCACGCCGGCACGTCACTCGCCGGAAACGACTCCTCGGACGCCTCGTCGACCCAGTCGATCGGCGGCTCGCCGCGGCCCGGGGCTCCCGAGGCGGCCAGTTCGCTCATTCCATGACCCTGCTCACGCGTCACCCGACCGAGAGGGCGAGGAGGGTCACCCCGAGCAGGGTTACGAGCATGGCTGCGCCGCGCACGCGGGTCAAAGGTTGATGCAGGACCACGACCGAGAGCATCACGGTGACGACCATAGAGGAGTTGGCGAACGCGGCGGCGACGGAGACCGGAAGGCCACGTAGTCCCAGGAAGTAGAGGACTGAGGCGACCCCAATCAGGGCTCCCACCCCGACCCCCTGCAGCGATCGTTCGGTGATCCGGATCCGAGGACCGTGCACCGCCAGGGCGACCACGGCGACCGCCGTCATGGCGATCGCCATCAGGCCGTTGAGCTCGGTCGCATCCAGGCCTTTCAGCGCAGGCTTCTCGAGGAAAGCACCGACTCCGACAATGACAACATAGGCAGCCATCGTGACGAAGGCGCGGAGCCGAAGCGGCTGCTCAGCAGAGCTTGCTTTGCTGTGCACGCCGTACCGTACCGGCGCGCGGGCGAGCATCAGCACACCAGCCAGCGTCCCCGTGAGTCCCGCGACCTTCAGTGCTGTGATGGGCTCGCCAAGGACGATGACGCCAAGAACGATAGTGATAACCAGGTAGAGGTTCGAGAAGGTCACCACCAGCGAGACCGGCATGTACTTGAGGGAGAAGCAGTAGAAGATCGAGCCCACGCCGGTCAGGACACCAACGCCCAGCCCAGCGAGCGCCGATGAACCGCCCGGGAACGCCAGCCCGTGGACGGCGACCAGCACTGCAGCGGCGGCGACCAGGCCGCCGACGCGAATCAGGACGTTGAGCTGGAAGGCACCGAATCCGCGACCAACCGGAACCTCGATGAACGACGCGACGCCGACCAGCACGGCGTACAGCGCGACGCATGCAAGCGAGACGATCACTTCAGGTTGGCCAGTGAAGCAGACTGAGGCTCGGAGTGGCGAGTGACGACGGGTGGCGCCAGGCGATCTGCGGCATACCACGACGATATGACAGGGCTCGCTGCCGCGATCGACATCCCAGCTCGCCCTCACCGCCCGGTTCGCTATAGGATCAGGCGCAGCGCGCTCGTTCTGTGTCGATGCTCGCAGCCCCGCCGGGCAGTGACGAGAGGTTCACCGCATGGCCCAAGTGACCGCCCCCACGCCGAGCGCGCACGCGGGCCCGGGCCTGCTGCAGCGCATCGCCCGCGATCAACCCTGGTGGCTGCTGCCCGCCACCGTGGTGACGGTCCTCGGTGGCTTCACCCTCTACGTCCTCTGGACCGCCTTCGTCGCCGCCCCGCCCGGCTCGGCCAATCACGTCAGCGAGTGGGGTCCCTACCTCTCGCCGTTCTTCTCGCCGACGATCTGGAAGACCGGACCGATCTCGCCGGCGATCTGGGTGCTGTGGTCGCCGCTGGCCTTCCGGGGCAGCTGTTACTACTACCGCAAGGCCTACTACCGCTCCTTCTTTTGGGATCCGCCCGCCTGCGCGATCGGTGAGCTGCGCCACCGTGAGTACCACGGCGAGTCGCGCTTCCCGATGATCCTCAACAACCTGCATCGCTTCACGCTCTATGCGGCCGTGATCGTCCTCGGCTTTCTCTGGTACGACGTCGTCCTGGCCTTCCTCTCCACCCAGCCCGGCTCCCGCGGCCACCTCTGGCTCGGGCTTGGCACGGCGATCATGCTCATCAATGTCACGCTGTTGAGCCTGTACACCTTCGGGTGCCACTCGCTTCGCCACCTGGTCGGCGGCGGGCTCGACTGTTACTCGACCGCGCGCCTCGGCGTCACACGCAATCGCGCGTGGCAATTCGTGACCCGGCTCAACAACCCCCATCCACGGTGGGCCTGGCTGAGCCTTTTCAGCGTTGTCCTCACCGATGTCTATATCCGGGTGCTCCAACACGGTGTCTTTCTCGATCCGCACGTCCTGCTCTGATGGTCAGCGGCACAGCGGCGGCACGCAACTGATGGGCGCCCTCGAGTCGAGCACTCCCGATCCCGGGCTGACTGGCGCAACGATCACCCTCAACGTGTTCCGTGGCGTGCCCGGAGCCGAGCAGGGCGACGTGACCTACGAGGTTCCGGGGGTGACCGGTATGGTGGTGCTCGACGCCATCCATTACATCCAGCACAACCTCGACACCGATCTGGCCGCGCGCTGGAACTGCAAGGCGGCGAAATGCGGGTCCTGCAGCGCAGAGATCAATGGGCGTCCCGCCTTGATGTGCAAGACGCGAATCGATCAGCTAGCCGCGGGTCCGGTCACCGTGCGTCCGATGCAGGCATACCCTTTGATCAAGGACCTGGTCACCGACGTCTCGCGCAACTACGAGATCAACAGAGAGATCCCTCCGTTCACCGCAGCTCCCGACGATGGCACGCCGTGGCGGATCCAGCAACGCGACATCGACCGGCTCTATGAGTTTCGCCGGTGCATCGAGTGTTTTCTCTGCCAGGACGTGTGCCACGTCAATCGCACGCACGGCCTCGCGGAGCGGTTTTATGGGCCGCGGTTCTTCGTGCGCGTCGCCAGCTTGGAGATGCACCCCAAGGACATCCTCGATCGTGCCGAGCAGACCCGCGCTCAGGGCGGGCTGGGGTATTGCAACGTCGTCAAGTGCTGCACGGAGGTCTGCCCGGAGTACATTCACATCACCGACAACGCGATCATCCCGCTCAAGGAGAGGGTTGCCAACAAGCGCTGGGATCCGGTGCGCTGGGTGGGTCGTTCGCTCTTCGGCAACCATGACAACGACACACAGCCACCAGGGGGGCGTCACCCGGGCTGAACCACCCAGCGCCACGATGGTCCTGCAAATGGGGTCACCGAGACTGTCGTCACCCTCCCGCGATGGCAAGCGTCCTCAGACCGGTGCACCCGGGATCTCACGCCGATTCGCCGACGGCCGACTCGCCTGCCGAGTGCGGCTGATGCATGTTCGATCGGTCCGTATCGGGTAGCGATTCGACGACTGTGGACGGCGCTGGACATCCATCACTCACCGGCGAGTCGATGGTCGATCAGTCAAGCGGCGCTGCCGACGCACGACAGGCAACTTCCCACCACGGACTCATGGCGACGCTGCCGGTCCGCGTTTGCAGACCTCGATGTCCGAGACGTCGCTCTAGTTCGTCGGTGACCGCGGTCTCGAAGAACTCGAGCACCGCCACGACCCTGAGAGAGGAACGCACACGATCCTCTAGTCTCAGTCGGGCCATGGTAGCGAGCACCTCCACCAGCATGTTTACAGATGCGAAGGCGCAGAGCCGTACATACCTGCCGACCCCGAGTCGAGATAGCCGCGGCCAACGCGGTGGTGCGAGCGCATGCTCGAGAGCCGCGATCAGCGGGTCCATGGTGATCCCTCCTTATTGGTCAGAGAAGCTGCTGCGCCGGCGTCCGCGGTCGAGGAGCCCACGAGGAACGCGGAGTGGTGTGCTGATGCGAGTTGCATCGATGCCTTGCGCCTCGAAGCCGAGCGCTCGTCTGCACTGCGTCGCTGCAAGCAGCGTTCACGGTCCACAGCCCCGGCAGCTGACCCACCCGGTACGCGGAATCGGGTGCCGCGTCGCCACGGGTGGGGATCGCGGCTCCCAAGAACGCGCGGCCAGACTGCCGGGGGCCGAGACGGCCAATACGGGGACGTCTCCGCTGACCACAGCTCGGGCAGGCGGCCAGCACGATCGACGACTCCGTTGGCCCAGAGTGGAGTGCCGGCTCCGCCCGCATGAACACGTACCTGTGCACCACTGGCAACCTCCTGTCGACTCGGCTCACCCCCGTGCGCAACCGTTCGGACCGCGTCGATAGGTAGGTCACTCGCCGGTCCGCGGCGTTGCAGAGGGGGTGGCGAGAAAGCGACCCACCGCCCCTCGGGCTACCGGCCCGTCCCCACCGAGGTGACACCGACCGAGGCAATTGGCCGGCGCGACCGCTTCAGTGCCGCGCTAGGCTCCGGCGCCATGGGTCATGTTCTCAGGGCGGAATAGCCGGTGACCGGGCCATCGCCGCCCAGCCGACGCCGCGCGCCTTGGTCGTTGCTGACATCGCTGGTGTTGTCGTCGACGCAGGGCTATCGACGAGCCTGGCTGGCGGCGGACGCGCTCGCCGCTCTGACGCTTCTGGCCATCGCCGTTCCCGAGCAGTTGGCCACGTCCCGTCTGGCGGGCATGCCTCCGGTGACCGGCTTCTACGCCTTCGTCGCAGGTACCGTGGCTTTCGCGCTGCTGGGCTCCAACCCACAGATGTCGGTGGGCGCCGACTCCACCATCGCCCCGCTGTTCGCCGTCGCTGTGGGTCTCCTGGCGGCGGCTGGCTCACCTCGATACGTCGCCCTGGTGGGACTGCTGGCGGTGCTCGTCGGGGTCCTGGTGGCCGCGGTCGGCGTGCTCCGCCTCGGCTGGATCGCCGAGCTCCTCTCCGCGCCCATCGTCGCCGGGTTCCTTGCCGGGGTGGCGGTGATCATCGTCGCCGGCCAGCTCACCGACCTCGTCGGCCTGCCTGCCACCAAGGGCTCGACGTTGGATCGCGTTGACGCCGTCCTGACGAACCTCCACGCGACCAACGGCTGGACACTGGGCATCGGCGTCGCCGTGTTCCTGGTTGCCCTTGCCGCGGAGCGGATTGATCGTCGCCTTCCCGGTGCACTCGTCGGGCTCGTCTGCTCCACCGTCCTGGTGGCGGTCGCCGGCCTGGGTGAGCACGGAGTGGCCGTGCTCGGCAGCGTCGTCCACAGCGCCCCGACCTTGGGGCTGGCCGGGCTGTCGTGGTCGTCGCTCGGCAGCGTCCTGCCCGCCGCCGCCCTGGTGGCGCTGGTGGTGCTCAGCCAGTCCGCGGCCACCAGCCGTGCCTTCGCCGACCAGGGCGGCTACACGGTCGACATCGACCGCGACTTCGTCGGGGTCGGCGTCGGCAACGTGCTGGCCGGCCTGGTCGGCTCCTTTCCGGTCGACGCCAGCCCTCCCCGCACGGCGGCGGTGGCGGCGGCTGGGGGGCGGACCCAGCTCGCCGGTCTGGGAGCTGCCGCGGTGGTCGTGCTGCTGGTGCCCGTGGCTGGGCTCCTGCAAGACGTGCCCCTGGCCGCTCTGGCGGCCGTGCTGATCTACATCGCCGCCCACATCTTCCACGTCGGCGATCTCGCCGCCATCTTCCGGTTCGACGTCTGGGAATTCGGGCTCGCCGTGGTGGCGCTCCTGGCGGTGGCTCTGATCGGGGTGGAGCAGGGGATCGGGGTCGCGGTGGGGCTCGCCGTCCTGGACCGGACCCGCCTGAGTTCTCGCCCCCAGGCGCACGTGATGGCTCGGGTCCCCGGCACCACCAGCTGGGGACCGCTCGGGTCAACCGAGCTCGCGATCGAGGTGCCGGGCGTGCTCGTGGTCTTGTTCGCAGCGCCCGCTCTACTTCGCCAATGCCAGCCACTTCCGCTCCCAGATCGATGACGCCCTGGACCAAGCCACCGGGAGCCCGCACGCTCTGGTGCTCGATGTGGTGGGCATGCACGACGTCGACTACACCGGAGCACGCGCCCTGCAGGAGATGCTCGACAAGCTCGACCGCCATCACCTCAGCTTTGCCATGGCCAGAGCCGGCAGCCACCTGCGCAAGAACCTCGCCCGCAGCGGCCTGCTGGCGCGGATTGGCCCGGAGCGCTTCTTCGCTACGGTCGACGAAGCGGTGAGGGCCTTCGCGCCTGCGGAAGGCCCACCGTAAGCGCGCCAAGGAGTCAACGACTCGGAATTGTACGGTCGGCGCCGTCGAGGAGGTTGAGCAGGTCATCGGCGTGCTCTTCCTCGACCGCAAGGATCGTCTTGATGACGTCCTGTGTAGTGGGGTCGCCATCACCGAGCCATCTGACGATCTCTTGATACGAGGCAATGGCGATGCGCTCGGCGACCAAATCCTCCTTGACCATGTCGGTCAGACTGTTGCCCTCGATGTATTCGGAGTGGCTGCGGGTGGCGAGCCCCTCGGGATTGAAGTCAGGGGCGCCTTGGAGTTCCATGATCCGCTTGGCGACCAGGTCGGCATGCTGCATCTCTTCGTTGGCGTGCTGCAGAAACTCTGCGGCTACGGGACCTGCATCGAGCCCCTGGGCGGTGTAGTAGTGCCGCTTGTAGCGCAGCACGCAGACGAGCTCGGTGGCCAGCACTTCGTTCAGCACGGCGATGACCCGTTCGCGGTCGGCGCCGTAGGCTTCGGTGATGGGTCCGCGTCCCATTTCCGCGCGCTCGCTCCCGCAAGGTCTTGACGTCGGTGAGGAATCCTGTCATAGGGGTTCTCCTGGTTGAGCGGTTCGTCGACGTCGGCGCCCAGAGTGCCGCCCGTCGCCATATTGTGACCTGAGCCTGACCTCGACGACCCTCCAGCACCGCGGGGACACGTGTCAGTGAGGGGTGCGGTCCAGCGACGTATATGTCGCGCGCAGCACGGGTACATATCGGTGCTAGGCATCGCGGCGAGGCGCCGCGTGCAACGTGGGTCTCTCCGCCGGTACCTACGAGTCAATATGCCCAACCGCAAGCTCGCGTCACTGCTGCTGTCCCCGGTTCCAGCCGGCATGGCGGAGGAGCACGCACGCTGCCCAGCCTGCCACACGACCGGAACCGCGGTTGGGCGTACTGGCCTCCGACTGGTCTTTCGTTGTCCGCGCTGTCGTGCTGCGTTCTACCGACGGCGAACACTATTTCAGGCTGGTGGTGGCTGCTGACGGACACGGATACGACCTTGGCGGTGGACGTCGGCGGCACGCACATGCGCGCCGCACTGGTGGATTCCGAGGGGAGGGTGGTGCTTCGCCGGGTACGGCCCACGCCGCACCACGCGGAGGTGCCCAGCGCCGTGACCGACCTCATCCGTTCGGTGGCCGGCGAGAACCGCAGCGGTGCAGCAGTGGTCGGCCTGCCCGGGCCGGTCGACTACCGGGCTGGCCGCCTGCTCTGGGCCCCACACCTCCCTGAGGCGTGGCCGGAGCAGCTCTCCGAGCGCCAGCTGGCCGAGCAGGTCGGTATCGCCGTGCACCTGGCCAACGACGCCGATGTCGCCGCGGTGGGGGAGGCGTACTTCGGAGCGGGTCGGGGAGAGCACGACGTGGCCTACGTCACCATCTCCACTGGGATCGGCGCCGGGGTGGTCTTCGACGGTCAGCTGCTTTGCGGTGATCGGTCGCTCGCCGAGATCGGCCATACCGTGATCGATCGCGACGCTTGGGACTCGGGACGTCCGGCGACCCTTGAGGAGCTCGCTTCGGGGAGCGGAATGACTCGCATGGCCACCGAGGCTGGACTGGGCGCGCTCGATGGCGAAGAGCTGGAGGTCCTCGTCGCTTCTGGAGAGGCCACCGCCACCGGCGTCTGGGAGGCGGCGGTCGACGCGGCGAGCATCGGGGTGATCAATTTGATCATGGCGTTCGCCCCTGGCGTTGTGGTGCTCGGTGGCGGAGTGGGCCGACGTCCCACCTTCTTTGATCACCTCGTTGCCACGGTGGAGCGCCGGATGAGACCCGGCTCGTCGAAGGTCCGGCTCGTGCTCGACACCCTGGGCGACGACGCCGGCCTGGTCGGTGCGGCTCGCTGGATCGCGGCCACCTCGCGGCCAGCGGCAGAGAGTGCCGTCGCGCCGCCAGGTCCGAGGGTTGTGACCGCTGGAAACGCGATCGGTGGCAATTGAGCCGACCTGGCCGCGGCGCCGCCGCTACCGGTCCTGGCCCGGCAACGACCGGCTACTAACAGAGCATCTCGTCGACCAGACGTAAGGCGAGGCCAACTCCCCTCTTCTCCGGGGCCAACCACAGCCCCCTCGTCGTGTCTTCGATGACGGCGCCGTCGAGCTCGATACGCCCGGACTCGAGCTGCTGCAGGCCCGCGAGAGTCCGCAGCAGTGTCGTCTTCCCCGCTCCGTTTGGGCCAAGCGCGGCCATGATGCCGCGCGCGTCGGCGTTCAGGCTGACCACGAGGTGGAGGCCGCCACGCCGGACGGCGACGTCAGCGCGCAGGCTGACGTCAGTGTCCCGAGCGAGGTCGGCAACTCGATACGTCCGATCACCGCGTCGGCAGTTCGACGACGACGCTGGTCGCCTTCACGGACGCGATGGCGAGCACGCCGGGCTCGAGTCCCAGATCGTCGGCAGCCTCTCGGGTCATGAGGGAGACGAGACGAAAGGGGCCGCACTGCAGGTCGACCTGGGCCATGACTCTCCGTCGCGGCGCACCCGCGTCACCACCCCACGGAGGCGGTTGCGGGCCGTTGCTGGTGTGATCGTCCCGGCCGCCAGGGGCGCCCGAGTGTGCCGCAGTCTTGTCGTCAGGACGGTCGCGCAGCAGTTCCAGGGGTGGGCTCGAGACGGGTCAGCGCGCCGTCAGCTGCGGCCGCGATGACCAAGTCGGCCATGCCCAAGAAGAGCCCATGACCGACCACACCGGGAATCGCATCCAGGCGGGCGGCGAGCCCCTCGGGGTCGGCGATCGGTGCGAACTTGCGCCGCTTCCCCGGCGGCGCGCTTGGCCCCTTCAAGGTCGGTCATCGACCATCGGCGGTCGCGCGGACCCGGCTACCGTCTTAGACACTGTGACGGGCCAATCGCCGACGGCCCTCCGTGTGCCCGAGCAGCGCGAGTGCGCAGACCAGCCCAGCGTCGGTGGGCAGCGTGTCGGCAGGGCGGGTGTTCGTGAACTCCGCGCCCCAGGTTGAAGTTTGCAGCCAACGTTTGCCGACTGCACGCCGTCGCCTCCCCGCCGACAACCTCTTCAACGCGCGGCCTCCCGTTCGAAGACGCCGATGACTTTCTCCAGCGGCAAGCCTTTTGTCTCGGGCAGGTAGCGGGCGATGAAGACGATCGCCAGCACGGCGAGGACAGCGAATCCCACCATCACCCAGGCCAGCCCGAACCGCTGATTCAAGGTCGGGAAGGCCTCGATGATCGCAAAGTTGGCGAGCCAGTCCACGCTCGCGCCGATCGCCGCAGCGCGGCCTCGAACCCCGGTCGGGAAGTACTCGCCCTGGATCAGCCAGCCGGTTCCGCCAACCCCGATGGCGAAGGAGGTGATGAAGAAGGAGAAGCCGACCATGACCACCACGGTCTTGGGCACCCCGGTCATGAAGGCCACGCCCAGCGCCGCGAACAGGATGAACGCCGTCATCCCCATGTAGCCGCCGAGCGCCAGCGGCCGCCGGCCGATCTTGTCGATCCAGCGAAAGCCGAAGTAGGTCGCGACCACGTTGACCGCCCCCAGGATGGCGGTGACCTCGACCCCCGCAATGGCCGCGCTGACCGCGGTGGATGTCCCGCCCTTGAAGAAGTCGGACAACAGCTTCGGACCATAGTAGAAGGGGACGTTGATCCCGGTGATCTGCTGGAAGATGAAGAAGGCCGCGGTGAGTTCAACCGGTGAGCGCAATGCTTGCAGGCATCAGCGGCGTTGGTTGGAGGATCGTCGTGGCGCAACGCGGACGACCGGGGCTTTCGGCGGCGGGGAAGAAGGAGATGTGGCGGCGCTGGCGCGA
>NZ_JAEKNS010000082.1:0-4413 GCF_016464765.1 Candidatus Aeolococcus gillhamiae
GACTGCCTGACGCAGGCACGGCGCCGGCGGGCACTGACGCGTTCCCTGCGGGTGGGGGAAGATGTCATCAACTACGAGGAACTGAGCGCAACCCTCGAGGCGCTCAGACAGGAGGTCCAGCCATCGCCACGGTGAAGAAGCTCACCCTGCCGGCCACGGTGCCGGTCAAGGAGCTCGCCGAACGTCTCTCGGTCTCCGGGCCGGAGCTCATCAAGTACCTGATGGGCAATGGAGTCATGGCCAGCCTCAACCAGTCCGTCGACTTCGACACCGCCGCGCTGGCCGCCGATCACTTCGGCTTCGAGGCGGAGAGCGAGGAGGCGGTCGCCGAGGCCGCCCCGGCCTCGACCCGGCGCCGCCACCCCCTTCTCGACCAGTCCCGCGCCGACCCCAAGAGCCTGGTGGCGCGGCCGCCGGTGGTGACCGTGCTCGGCCACGTCGACCACGGCAAGACCTCGCTGCTCGACGCCATCCGCGAGACCGCGGTGGCCTCGGGGGAGGCGGGCGGGATCACTCAGAAGATCGGCGCATACCAGGTCGAGAAGAGCGGCCGGAAGATCACGTTCATCGATACCCCGGGCCACGAGGCCTTCACGGCGATGCGCGCCCGCGGGGCCGACGTGACCGACATCGCGGTTCTCGTCGTCGCCGCCGACGACGGGGTCATGCCCCAGACCGAGGAGGCCATCCAGCACGTCCGCAGCGCGGAGGTGCCGATCATCGTCGCCCTCAACAAGATCGACAAGGACGGGGCCAACCCGGATCGCATCCTCCAGCAGCTCGCCGACCGCGGCCTGGTGAGCAGCGACTACGGCGGTGACGTGACGGTCGTCCGCACCAGCGCCAAGACGGGCGAGGGCGTCACCGACCTGCTCGACATGATCCTGCTCACCGCCGACGCCGAGGTCGAACCCAAGGCCGACCCCAAGGTGGGCGCCGTCGGGACCGTCATCGAGTCGCATCGCGATCCCGGCCGTGGGCCGGTCGCCACCGTCCTCGTCCAGAACGGCACGCTGCGCGTGGGCGACTACATCGTCGCCGGCCAGGTCTACGGGCGCATCCGTGCGCTGCTCGACGAGCGCGGCGAGCGCATGCAGCAGGCGGCGCCGAGCACGCCCGCGGTGGTCACCGGGCTCTCCGGGGTCGCCGAGGCCGGCGATGTGTTCCAGGTCATGGCCAACGAGCGCAGCGCGCGATCGCTGGCCGAGGAACGCGGCTTCGCCGCCAAGCAGCAGCAGGCGCAGCCGGTGCGCCGGATCACCCTGGCCGATCTCGCGTCGCAGGTGGCCGAGGGCTCCGTCAAGTCGCTCAACGTCATCGTCAAGGCCGAGGCCAACGGATCCCTCGAGGCGCTGCGCGGCCAAATCGAGAAGATCGAGGATCCCAACGTCAAGGTCGTCATCGTCGCTTCCGGTGTCGGCCCCGTCGGCGAGGCGGACGTCAACCTCGCCGCGGTCACCGACTCGATCGTCATCGGGTTCAACGTCCGCCCTGACGACCGAGCCAAGGCAGCTGCCGACACCCAGGGCGTCGACGTGCGCTACTACGACGTCATCTACCAGATCGCCGACGACATCGCCAAGGCCATCAAGGGGCTGTACGAACCCACATTCGTGGACGTCTTCCAGGGCCGCGCCGAGGTTCGCCAGGTGTTCACCGTCGACGGCAGGCCGGCGATCGCGGGCTCGCACGTCATCGACGGGCGCATTCCCCGCAACTCCATCTGTACGGTGCTGCGTGACGGCAAGCAGATCGCCCGAAGTCGCGTCGCCGTGCTCAAGCGGTTCAAGGACGACGTTCGCGAGGTGGCCCGCGGCTACGACTGCGGCATCACCTTGGAGGACTTCGGCGACTTCGCGGTCGGCGACGTCCTCGAGGCGTACACGGTCGAGCAGCAGAACCTGTGAGTGCCGCAGCGGCTCGCTGTCGCAGCAGGGCCGGGTCATGACCACTAGCTTCCACAGCCACGCCCAGCACGGCACACGGCCACCGCGGAGCGAGCGCGTCGCCGAGTTGCTGCGCCAGGAGATCTCTCAGATGATGCTGATCGAGATGAAGGATCCCCGGGTGAGGATGGCTTCGATCAGCGAAGTGAAGCTGGCGCGCGACATGAAGAGCGCGCGGGTCATGGTCAGTGCGGTCGGGGATGACCGTGAGCGCCGTGCCGTGGTCACCGCTTTGCGTCACGCCGAAGGATACCTCCGCGGCGAGCTCGGAGCACGACTGGAGAATCTCAAGACGCCTCCGAAGCTGCGCTTCGAGCTGGACGAGTCGATCGCCTACAGCATCCACATCGCCAGCGTGCTGCGCGAGCTGGAGCCGCCGAGCGACAGCGCCGAACCCGTTGCCGAGGTTGCCGAATGACCGCCGCCGTGACCACGTGGCCCGAGCTCGAGGACGTCGTCGGCGACATCCGCGCGGTCATCGATCGGAAGCGCGTCATCGCGTGCCTGCCCCACAAGGACGCCGATGCGGACAGCCTCGGCTCGGCCCTGGGATTCGCGCTGTCACTGCGCTCCACGGGGCATGATGTGCGCGTGGTGGTGCCGTCGCCGCTGCCGCGGATGCTCGAGTACCTCCCGGGTTTCGAGACCATCTCCGAGGACCCGGGCGACATCGACGCGCTGTTCACGTTCGACTGCGCCACGGTCGCCCGCTTCGGCGACAAGCAGGACCTGATCCGTCGCACCGACACGGTGGTCAACATCGACCACCACGTCAGCAACGAGGGCTTCGGCACCATCAACCTCATCGAGGCCAGGGCCAGCGCCACGGGCCAGGTCGTGCACCGCCTGCTGACCACGATCGGAGCGCCGATCACCGCGGGCGTCGCCACCAACCTGTATGCGGCGCTCTTCACGGACACCGGCGGGTTCCGACACGAGAACACGACGGAGGAGGCTCTGCGCCTTGGGGCCGACCTCGTCGCTGCCGGCGCCAACGCGGGCTGGGTGGCGCTGAAGAGCTACAGGTCGCGCTCGCTGCCGCAGATCAAACTCGAGGGACTCGCCGTCGCGCGCCTGCACACCGAGTTCGAAGGCCGGCTGGTGTGGTCACAGATCACCCATGCCATGCTCGAGGAGGCCGGCGCGGACATGATGGAGTCCGAGGGTGTCATCGACCAGCTGCAGAGCATCGACACCATGGAGATCGCTCTGCTGTTCAAGGAGAACTCCCCCGGTGTCACCAAGGTGAGCGTGCGCACTCGCGACCCGTACGACGCCACCGCGGTCTGCCGCCCGTTCGGCGGGGGAGGCCACCACCGCGCGGCTGGCGCGGAGCTGAGCGAACCGCTCGCGGTCTTCGAGCCGCGCGTTCTCGACGTCGCCCGGGAGCTGCTGCGGTCGGCGGAGTGACCCCGACCCTGGTCGGGCCGCGAACCACGACCACCACACACAGCGGGATCCTCGCCATCGACAAGCCCGCCGGTATGACCTCGTTCGACGCCGTCCGCGCGGTGCGGCGGATCTTCAACGAGCGGCGGGTGGGCCACGCCGGCACGCTCGACCCCACGGCCACCGGGCTCTTGCCGGTGTGTGTCGGACAGGCCACCCGCCTGGTCGACTATTTCCACCAGCAGAGCAAGACGTACCGGTGCGTGGTGCGCTTCGGCGAGGTGAGTAACACGCTCGATACCGAGGGTGACGTAGTGCCGGGCGGGGACGCGTCGGGGATCACTTCGGCGGAGGTGTGTGACGCCGCCGCGCGGTTCGTCGGAGACATCGAGCAGGTGCCCCCGATGCACTCCGCGGTGCGGCACGAGGGCAAGCATCTCTACGAGCTGGCCCGCAGCGGCCAGGAGGTCGAGCGCAAACCGAGGACGGTTCGGATCGAGAGCATCGAGGTCACCGGGTTCCGCCCGGGCGCGCGGTGCGAAGCCGACCTCACCGTAGTCAGCGGCAAGGGCGCCTACATGCGCGTGCTGGCCGCGGACATCGGAGAGCGCCTCGGCACGGGGGCGTTGCTGGCGTGGCTGTCGCGCACCGCCTACGGTCCGCTGCTGGTCGAGGACGCGCTGACGCCGGAGGCGCTGGCGGAGTTGCCAGATCCCACGACCGCCCTGCTCCCACTGGACCGCGCGGTGGACTTCCTGCCGCGCGTCGACCTGGGGCCACAGCAGGCGACGATGGTGGGCAGGGGGCAGTCGGTATGGCTGCCGCGCGTGCCGGAGCTGACGGCCGGCGCGCAGTGCCGCGTGCACAGCTCCGGCGGCCGCCTGATCGCCATCGGCGAGATCGCCGGCAACCTGCTGCGGCCGACGAAGGTCCTCAACACCTAGTGCAGCGTCCAGCAAATAGATTGACGGTGAGATGGCTGTCTGGGATGATGCTGTCGTGTCATCGGCGGCAGCTGCACTCTACGTCTCTGCGGAGCAGCGCGAGGTGCTCGAGACCTGGTCTCGCAGCCATGCCA
>NZ_JAEKNS010000042.1:0-8875 GCF_016464765.1 Candidatus Aeolococcus gillhamiae
GCCTTGGCGCACCCCGGAACTCGGTCCGGGCGGTGGCCAAAGATAACACAAGGCCGCGGCGCGGCTTATGGGATCCGACGTGACGAGCAAGGTCAAGGCACCGCACGCCCTCACCCGGACCGAGAGCCTCGGCCGGATCGAGGTGTCACCGCGCGTCGTGGCGTCGATCGTCGGCCACGCCGCCAACGAGTGCTACGGCGTCGTCGGCATGGCCGCGCGCGGGCTGCGCGACGGCATCGCTGAGCGCCTCAATCGCGAGAACGCCCACCGCGGCGTCGAGATCGAGGTGCGCGAGGGCGGCATCCAGATCGAGCTGTACATCATCGCTCAGTACGGCACGCGCATCAGTGAGGTGGCCCACAACCTGATGAGCGCGGTGCGGTACGCGGTGGAGAAGTCGCTGGGCCTTCCCGTCCTGGCGGTCAACGTCAACGTCCAGGGGATCCATCTCGAGGACAATGTCAGTGTCCGCTGAGGCTGGCTCGAAGCTCACCCTGCTTCGTGAGCCGGTGCTCACGGTCGGTGGTGTCGAGCTGCTCGCCGCGCTGCGCAGCGCACTCGCGTGGCTGCAGGCCAACCAGGAGGAGATCAACGACCTCAACGTGTTCCCGGTCCCGGACGGCGACACCGGCTCGAACATGTACCTCACCCTCCGCTCCGCGGTTGAGGAGGCGCAATCGGCCGCCGACCCGTCGTCGGCGGCCGCGGTGCTCGGCGCGGCCGCCCACGGCTCGCTGATGGGGGCGCGCGGCAACAGCGGGGTGATCCTCTCGCAGATCCTCCGTGGCGTGGCCCAGGGGGTCGGATCCCAGCCCCGCCTCGACGCCGGGGCGTGGGCACGCGGTCTGCGCGAGGCGCGCACGGTCGCCTACAAGGCGGTGATGAAGCCGACCGAGGGCACCATCCTCACCGTCGTGCGTGAGGCTGCCGAGGCGGCGGGGCGCGCCGCTGAGGAGAGCTCGGACGTCGCCACAGTGCTCGAACAGGCGGTGCGGGCCAGTCACGCGGCCGTGGAGCGGACCACCGAGCAGCTCCAGGTGCTGCGAGACGCGGGCGTGGTGGATGCCGGGGGCTTCGGGTTGGCGGTGATCCTTGAGGGGCTGAGCAGGGCGATCGCCGACCCCGCGGCCGCGCAGTCGCCGCCCATCGGGCCACGGCGACGCGCCGGTGAGGATCGGGTCCAGTTGCCCTTCGGGTCCGCGGACGCGGCCCCGCGGCCGTCAGTGCGTCGCGGCGCCGCGGCGGTGGAGATGAAGGAGGAGGGCTGGGGCTACTGCACCGAGTTCCTCATCCACGGTCCCGGCCTCGACCCCGAGAGGCTCCGCGACGAGCTTGGCAAGCTTGGTGAGTCGGCGCTGGTGGTCGGAGACCCCGAGCTGGTGCGTGTCCACATCCACACCGGCGAGCCGGCACCGCTGATCGCCCTGGCCTCCTCGCGCGGCCGCCTCAGCAAGCTCAAGGTGGAGGACATGTCGGCGCAGCACCACGACGTCCTCGGTCGCGCCGACGCCGCCGAGCGGCCCCCCGTAATCGAGGCGCCCGAGCCGGCGGCGGACGCGCCGCGCAAAGCCATCGGCGTGGTGTCGGTGGCGCCCGGCCAAGGCTTCCGTGACATCCTCGCCAGCCTCGGCGCCGACGCCGTCGTCGAAGGCGGGCAGACCATGAACCCATCAATCGAGGACCTCCTCAACGGGGTCCGCGCGGCGCACGCAGAGAAGGTCGTGCTGTTGCCCAACAACGGCAACGTGATCCTCACCGCCGAGCAGGTCAACGGGCTCATCGACGACTGCGAGGTCAAGGTGGTGCCCACGCGCAACCTGCCCCAGGGCATCAGCGCGCTGCTCGCGCTCGAACCCGACTCGACCATCGACGCCAACGCGGCGCGCATGTCCGCGGCCATCAAGCACGTCCACGCTCTCGAGGTCACCCGCGCGGTGCGCGACAGCACCGCCAACGGCCACGAGATTAAGGAGGGCGACGTGCTCGGGATCCTCGACGACGAGATTCGCGAGGTCGGCAGTGACGAGCCCAGCGTCATCGAGGCGGTGCTTGGCTCCGTCGACCAGGCCCCCGAGCTGGTCACCGTGTACCGCGGCGGTGACGTCACCCCCGCCGATGCGGAGGCGCTCGTGGAGAGGATGCGCGCTACCTTCGCCGACACGGAGTTCGAGCTGCACGACGGCGGCCAGGAGCACTACTCGTACGTCCTTTCGCTCGAGTGAGGCGATGATCAGGATCGTCACCGACTCGACGTCGGACATCCTTCCAGCCGAGGCAGAGCGGCTGGGCGTCGACGTGGTGCCGCTGACCGTCCGGTTCGGGGAGGAGCAGTTCCGCGACGGCGTCGACCTCGGTCCGGACGAGTTCTACCGGCGCCTGCCCACCACGCAGGTGCAGCCGAGTACCTCCCAGCCCACCCCCGAGCAGTTCGCCGAGGTGTACCGCCGGCACGTCAGCGCCGGCGACTCCGTGGTGTCCATCCACATCTCGGAGAAGCTCAGCGGGACGCTGCAATCGGCCAGCCTGGCCGCTCAGGAGTTTCCCGCCGGCACGGTGCGAGTCGTCGATTCGATCACGGTCAGCGCCGGCATCCAGTTCCTGGTGAGAGCCGCGCTTGCCGACATCGCTGCAGGCTCCGACATCGACGATGTCGAGAAGCGGGTGAAGGACCGCCGTGGCCGCGTCGAGGTGTACGTCCTCCTCGACACGCTCACCTACCTGCAGCGCGGCGGGCGCATCGGGCGCGCCCAGGGCCTGGTCGGCGGCATCCTCAACGTCAAGCCGCTGCTCTGCGTGCGCGACGGTGAGGTGCACCCCGAAGCACGGGTACGCAAGCGGCAGCAGGGGATCGACAAGCTGGTGGACATCGCCGCCGCCAAGCGACCCTTGGACGCGCTGGCGGTCTTCCACTGTGGAGCGCCCCAGCTGCTCGAGCTCATCGAGCCCCGCCTGCGCGCCGATCATCCCGGCGTGGATCTCATCGTCGGCCAGCTCGGCGCGGTGGTCGGCACCTACAGCGGCCCCGGTGGCGTGGGAATCGGCCTGCTGCGCGCGGGCTGACGCCGGCGCTGCACACTGCGCGGTTCGGGAGCGATCCGAGACCCGGGCTATAGTCGAACGCAGATGGCCTCCCCGAGCACGACGGCGCGCCTTGCCGCGATCTCGCCCTCGACGTCTGTGCTGGAGCTGCCCGGCGTCAAGGACATGATTGCCCTGCGCCTCGACAGGCTCGGTATCACCACCGTCCGCGACCTGCTCTTCCACATGCCGCGCCGCTATGAGGACACGCGGGTGCTGACCCCGGTCGCACAGCTGCGAGCGGGAGAGGTCCAGACGTCACAGGTGGTGATCCGCAACGTGACGGTGCATCGCAGCCACGTCAAGAAGATATGGCTGGTCGAGGCCTCGCTGGTGGACGGGCGAGACGTCGTCGGCGCGGTCTGGTTCAACCAGCGATTCCTGATGAACCAGCTGCGCAGCGGCATGGAGGTACTGGTCAGCGGCAAGGTGGAGACGTCGCGGACCGGCCTGACGTTCCGCAACCCGACGTTCGAGCGCGTGGGCAGTGAGCAGCGTCACGTCGGCCGGCTGGCGCCCGTGTACCCGGAGACAGAGAAGCTGAGTTCTGCACGGCTGCGCAGCCTCATCGAGCCGCTGCTGCCCTTGGCCGACTCACTGCCCGACAGGCTGCCGTCGGAAGTGCGGAGCGCCGAGCATCTGATGGGTATTGGAACTGCTCTCCGCCAGGTCCACTTTCCCGACGATGAGCAGAGCAGGGCTCGCGCCCACGAACGCATTGCCTTCGAGGAGCTGTTCCTTCTCCAGCTGGCCGCGCAGCGGGCGCGGCGGCGACGGCTCAGCAGCGCCGGGGTGGCCATCCCGTATGACGTCGAGGTGGCACGCGCCTTC
Organism: Candidatus Aeolococcus gillhamiae; assembly: GCF_016464765.1. Lineage (NCBI taxonomy): Bacteria > Bacillati > Candidatus Dormiibacterota > Candidatus Dormibacteria > Candidatus Aeolococcales > Candidatus Aeolococcaceae > Candidatus Aeolococcus > Candidatus Aeolococcus gillhamiae. The sequence continues at coordinate 3,910 of NZ_JAEKNS010000042.1, forward strand.
GCGGGCTCGCTGCCGTTCCAGCTCACCGAAGGCCAGCGGGTCGCGGCCCACCAGGTGCTCACCGACATGGCCGGCAGCGGATCGATGAACCGGCTCCTCCAGGGCGACGTGGGCAGCGGCAAGACCGTGGTGGCTGCCATGGCCGCGCTGATGGCCCACCGCGCCGGCTTCCAGGTCGCCGTGATGGCGCCCACGGAGATCCTCGCCCGCCAGCACCAGGCCACGCTCACCCAGATGCTCGCCGCCCATGATCTGGCGCCGCGCCTGTTGGTGGGCAGCACCCCGGCGCGTGCCCGTCGAGAGATTGTCGAGGCGATGGCCAACGGACGGGAGTCGCTGCTGGTCGGAACCCACGCGCTCATCGAGGACGACGTCGTCTTCAGCGACCTCGGCCTGGTGGTGGTGGACGAGCAGCATCGCTTTGGGGTGGCGCAACGTCAGCGGCTGCGCCGCAAGGGGGCGCTGATGCCGAACTTCCTGGCCATGACCGCGACGCCGATCCCGCGCTCGTTGTCGCTGACCGTGTACGGCGACGTCAACATCAGCGAGCTCCGCGAGATGCCGCCCGGCCGCCATCCGGTGGCCACCCGCGTGGTCCCGCCGTACCAGCGCGACGAGGCCTACGCTTTCATCCGCGAGCAGATCGGTGCGGGCCGCCAGGCGTTCGTGATCTGTCCGCTCATCGAAGAGAACGACAAGCTGGGGGTGCGCAGCGCCACCGCCGAGCACGAGCGCCTCCGCGACGACGTCTTCCCCGACCTCAGGGTGGAGCTGCTCCACGGGCGCATGCCGTCGCGGGAGAAGGAGGAGCGCATGGGCCGGTTCGCGCGGGGCGACGCCGACCTGCTGGTGGCCACCAGCGTCATCGAGGTGGGTGTGGACGTGCCCAACGCCACCATCCTGGTCATCGAGGGCGCCGAGCGCTTCGGGCTCGCGCAGCTGCACCAATTTCGCGGTCGGGTCGGCCGCGACCGCCACCGGTCGTATTGCATCCTTTTCCAGAGCAGCATCGACGACGAGGGGTCACAGAGGCTGGAGACGGTCGCGGCGACGCACAGCGGCTTCGATCTGGCCGAGGCCGATCTGCGCCTGCGCGGAGCCGGGGACGTCGCCGGACTGCGCCAGCACGGCCTGCCCGAGATGCTCGCCGCCGACCTGCTCGACGTGGCCATGCTGCAACGCGCGCGAGCGGCTGCCGAAGCCTGGCTGGACCACGACCCGGAGCTCACCTCGTACGCGCCGCTGCACGAGGCGATGACCGGCTACCGCGCCGTGTTCGACCTGGACTGATCCTCAGTTCATGCCCACCACGGCACAAACTCGGATCACCGGTGGCGAGTGGCGAGGCCGCCGGTTGAGCACGCCGCGCGAGCAGATCCTCCGGCCCACCCGCGCGATGGTGCGCGAGGCCATCTTCAACATCCTCGGCGACGAGGTCGTCGGCGCCACCGTGGTCGACATCTTCGCGGGCGCGGGAACGGTCGGCTTCGAGGCACTCTCGCGCGGCGCCGCGCAGGCGGTGTTCGTCGACCGCGATGAGCGAGCACTCGCCCACGTGCGGGCCACGGCGCAGGCGCTGGGGTGCGCGGAGCGGTGCCAGGTCATCCGCGCCGACGCGCTGGGCTGGGTCCGCTCGCGCCCCGCCGAGCTCCGTGCCGGGGACGTCGTGTTCCTCGACGCGCCGTACCGCGACGACACGGGGAACGCGGTGCTCGACGCCCTCGGCGAGGCTCCGCCTCGCGTCGTGGTGTGCGAACATCACCGCGCCCGGTCGCTGCCCGACCGCATCGGCGGGCTCGCGGTGGTGCGTCATCGCCGCTACGGGATCACCGACCTGAGCGTTCTGCGGCCGGCTGTCACGGAGGTGGGCATCGGTGAGTGAGAGGATCGCGCTGTACCCGGGCAGCTTCGACCCGATCACGCGCGGCCACCTCGACATCCTGCAACGTGCCTGCCTGATCTTCGACCGCGTGTTCATCGGGGTGCTGCAGAACCCCTCAAAGACCCCGCTGTTCACAACGGAGGAGCGCGTCGACCTGATCCGGCAGTCCATCGACGCCGACGCCGGCGTCGATGTGGGGACATTCGACGGGCTCACCGTCGACTACGCTCAGACCGTCGGCGCCGTCGCGATTGTGCGCGGGCTGAGGGTGACCAGCGACTTCGAGAACGAGTTCCAGATGACGCTGATGAACCGCCGGCTCAACCCGGACATCCACACCGTGTTCCTGATGACCTCATTCAGCAACGTGTTCATCTCCTCGTCGATCATCAAGGAGGTCTTCCGCCTCGGTGGCAGAATCGACGACGCGGTGCCCCCGGCGTGCGCGGAGGCCCTGCGCCGCAAGTTCGCCAAGGATTGATGAGATGAGCGCAACCCCACCCCCCGGCGATGAGCTCGGCACGGTCGTCGACATCGTCGACACCCTCGAGGAGCTCGTCGGAGGCGCTCGCCGCCTGCCGTTCACGCCCAGCGTGGTGGTCAACGAGGAGGAGATTCTCGAGCTCGTCGACCGCATCCGCGTGGCGCTGCCCGACGACCTGCTCACGGCACGGCACACGCTCGACGAGCGCGACCAGATCCTCGAGCGCGCCGAGCGTGAGGTGGGCGAGGTGACCGCCCGCGCCGAGGAGGAGGCGGCGCGGGTCGTCCGCGAGGCGCAGGCTCAGGCCGCGTCGCTGGTCGACGAGCACGTGATCGTGACCACGGCCACCGAGCAGGCGCGGGCGGCTGTCCGCGACGCCGAACAGCACGCCGCGGCCCAGCGAACCGCTGCGGACGACTACGCGCGCGAGGTGATGCAGCGTCTCGAGGAGCAGCTGGAACGCTGGTTGGGCACGGTGCGTGAGGGCCTGCACTCGCTGCCGCAACCGCCGGCGCCGCGCGCGCGGCGCCGCAAAGGCTGAGCGGGGGAGCCTATACTCCGCCGTGGCGCTTCGCGACATTTCGCGCGCCCACACTTCGCGGAGACACCATGCCGGTCCCTAAGCAGAGAACCTCAAAGCGCAGGCGCGACATGCGCCGTTCCCACCACCGTCTCGACATCCCTGCGCTCAACCCGTGCCCGCAGTGCCGTCAGCCACGCCTGTCACACCGCGTCTGCCCCAACTGCGGCCAGTACGGCGGGCGCGAGGTCATCGTCACCGAGTGAGCCGCGCGGCGCTGCGCGAGCGCCAGCGATCGTCGGCCGCATGACCCGCGCTGCGCTCTGCTTTCCGGGCCAGGGAAGCCAGTGCGCTGGCATGGCGGACGGGCTGTTGGACGAGCCGCTGGCGCGCTCGTTGCTGGCGGTAGCCGACGCTGAGGGGCTCGACCTCGCCGCCGCGCTGCGCGGCTCTGACGAGGAGCTGCGACCCACCGAGATCGCCCAGCCCGGCCTGCTCTTCGTCGAGCTTGTGCTGGCGAGCGTTCTCCCCACCGACCTCGACATCGTGGGCGTCGCCGGCCATTCAGTCGGTGAGTACGCGGCCGTGAGCGTCGCCGGCGCCTACAGCGCGGAGGACGCGATGCGCCTGGTCATCCGGCGCGGCCGGGAGATGGCCGCGATGCACGAGGGCACCATGGTCGCGGTGATCGGCCTCGACGTCGACTCCGTGACCGTCGTCTGCGAGGAGGTGCGCGCCGGTGGCGACGTCGTCGTGGTCGGCAACGTCAACGCGCCGGCGCAGGTGGTGGTGAGCGGCTCGGTCGACGGCGTGCGGCGCGCCGGGGAATTGGCGCGCCAGGCAGGCGCGCGCAAGGTGATCCCGCTCAATGTCAGCGGCGCCTTCCACTCGCCGCTGATGGCGCCGGCCGCGCAGCGATTCGCCGAGGTGATCAACGCGACTCCGCGGGGTGTGCTGCGCTGTCCGGTGGTGTGCAACGTGGACGGCGCCGCGGTGGCCGGCTCCGACGCCCTTCCCGAGCGGCTCGCCCGTCAACTGGAATCGCCGGTCTTGTGGATCGATTGCGTGCGCACGCTGGTCGCGTTGGGGGCTGAGGTGCTCGTCGAGTTGGGCCCTGGGGCGGTCCTCAGCGGGCTGGCCCGGCGCATCGATCCGACTGCAGCGACGGCGACCGTCAACGACCGCGACGGCGCCGCTCGGCTGGCCACGTCGCCGGCGACACCGGCATGAACCCGCGACCGCTGGACGGCAAGGTGGCCCTGGTCACCGGTGCCTCGCGCGGCATCGGCCGGGCGACGGCGCTGGCGCTGGCCGACGCCGGGGCGTCGGTGGCGGTGGGGTTCGGCAGCAGCGCGGCCGCCGCCGACGAGGTGGCAGCGCTGATCCGCGACAGCGGCGGCAAGGCTGTGACGCTCGGGGCTGACCTCGCCGACATGACCGCTGCCGCGGGCCTCGTGGAGCGCACCACCACCGAGCTTGGCGCGATCCACATCGTCGTCAACAATGCGGGCATCACCCGCGACAATCTGGCTGTGCGCATCAGCGACGCCGACTGGGACGACGTGCTCGCCGTCGACCTGGGCGCGGCCTTTCGCATCTGCCGCGCCGCGCTCCGACCCATGCTGCGCCAGCGCGACGGGAGGATCATCAACATCGCCAGCGTCGCCGGCGTGGTCGGCAACCCGGGCCAGGCCAACTACTCTGCGGCCAAGGCCGGCCTCATCGGGCTCACCAAGGCGCTCTGCCGCGAGGTGGGCTCACGGGGGATCACCGTCAACGCGGTGGCGCCCGGCTTCATCGCCACCGACATGACCAGCGCGCTGGGGGACGTCCTCGACTCGGCGGTCGCCGCCGTGCCGCTGCGCCGCCTCGGCAGCCCCGAGGAGGTTGCCGCGGCGGTCCGTTTCCTGGCGCTTCCCGAGGCGGCCTACATCACCGGCCACGTGCTGCACGTGGACGGCGGGCTGGCCGCCTGACTTGGAGACGCCCGTGACCAACGACATCGACACCCCCGGTGCGCAGCCGCCCGAGCCCGCCCCGCGCCGGCCGCGGCGCCGCCGGGCATCGTCGCGGGCCGCCG
>NZ_JAEKNS010000047.1:0-41822 GCF_016464765.1 Candidatus Aeolococcus gillhamiae
GGCCCCTCTTCTGGTGCGACCGCCTACTTCCTGGTCACCGAGAGTGCGAACTTAGCGCTGTGTATCACCGAGGTCGTGCTCCCGCTTTGCGGCCGCGCGGTCACCGTGATCGTGTAGGTGCCGCTGATTCCACTTCGTAGCGAGAGCGTCGCGCGAGCGGTGGAGGCGGAGGTGATCGTGAGCGATGACGGCGACAGCGTGGTGCTCACCTGCGATGGTCCGGTCACCGTCAGTGTCACGGCGCCATTCCAGCCGTTGGTCGACGTCAGCGTCACCGGCACGTTCACCGTCGATCCGCGCGCGACCCGTGCCGAACTCGGGACGGTGATCGAGTAATCGGCAGGCGGCGGTGGTGGCGGCCCGGTCGAGCAGGCGTAATCGACGTCGAAGCCCCCCGCGATGTACTGCACCAGCCAGGTGGCTGTCCCGAGGAAGGAGCTGGTGCAATAGCCCGGAGCATCCGATGGCCCCGACGCGCCGGCGACCCACGAGGGAACGCCCGACAGGCCATTCGGTGAGGCGAATTCCGCGTTCCATGCGGCCGCGTACGTCGAGTAATTGCTTGTCGAGTATCCGCCGGTGATGACGCCCCATTGGTATCCCGTTGAGTACACGCCGACGCCGGCAACGTGCTGAGAGATCAGGTAGTCGATGCTGCCCTGTACGTCAGCAGCGTTCGACGACGTGTCGCCGTTCCACGTGTTGCCCGTCTCGACGTCGAGCCACCACACACCCTGCGCATTGGCTCCCAGCGCGGCCTTTGACGTCGCCAGCGCGTCTGCCGCCGTGTGCCAACCGTAGTCGTACGCGCAGCCCGGGTCGGTCGTAACCGTGGCGTCCTTGCACAGCGCAGGATCCTTGGCACCCGACGCCGGCCAGTAGTAGCTGCTGTGCGGTGCCGGATTGGCGGTGTTCATGTAGAGATCGGGCGTGCGCGGATAGCCGGCGGCCCACTGGTACTCCGACCCGAGACAGGGATTCTTCGACCAGGCGCGTCCGTTGGTGACCCCCACGATGCCGAACGACCCGTCAGTCGGGTACGCCGCGCCGCACTGCGGCCACGAGATGTCGTGCCCGGACGAGGCCGCCGGCGGTGGCGCCGAGGTCGTGCTGGCAGCGGCCATCGGACTCTGCGAGAGGACGGCAGCAACCACCCCTATCGCTCCGGAAAGCATCAGCACAAGACGTCGTGGCATATGGGGAAATTCCTTTAGAAACCTGTTAGCGCCGCCGCCTGCGCGCGCCACAGTAGGCGTGGTCACCACGCCTGTCAATTGTGGGGGGGCGCCACGCGCGAGTCTGAGGACGTTCTAAGAAGGATCGGAGGCTCATCTGAGACGGCGGTTGCAAGCTGATGCCAGTCGAACCGAAACAGATGCGGTACCGACGTCAATCAGTCAGGGAGAACCGCCATGACCACAGGATGGCTGATCGTCAACATCGTCCTCATCGGAGTCGTCGCCGCGATCGTGACGATTCCCGCACTGCTCATTCCCAACATCCTCCACCGCCAGACACTGCTGGAGAACCGCGAGGCGAAGCCGGAGAGGCGCGAGACGCAGCCGCAGCGCGCACAGCGGTCGCCGGCACAGCGGCAGGACGCGTCCACTCGTCAGACGGCGTCCACCCACGGCCGGTCCACCGGACAGCCCCGCCAGGTCGCCCGACCGCCTCGCAACCCCTCGGAGGCCGCGCCCGGAGTCACCCCCACTGACATCCGGCTGGCGCGGCCTCGCTGCGCGCCTTACGGCGCAGCGCGCGGCGCGCGCGCCCGCCACGCACGCCCGCAGCGCGCGTGCGCACCACGCACGCCCGTAGCGCGCGTGCGCATGCACAGCTTCCATGCACAACACACACGTGCATGTCAGGCGACCACGCAGCAGCTGCCTAAACACGGACAACGCGCGGACAATACGCCTTACCACCAAAGGGCTTCGACGCGCATACCGCTTGAAGTCGGCGCGCCGTTCGGCTACGATGAGCAGCATGTTGGCGACCGTTGAGAGCGGCATTGAGCACCTGACCCAGGCGGTCAACGGCCTCGCCGTGGAGTCGATCGACAACCTCACCGGCCACGCCCTCGGCGATGACCTGGTCGCCATCCGGCGGCAGATCGATCGCCTCGAGGCGGAGTTCGTCCGCCGCGTCCATCGCTTTGACCGCGACAACGGTGCGCTGGCCGAGGGCGCAGCCAGCACCGTGTCGTGGCTGCGCGGTACGTGCGGCCTCACCAGCAGCGCGGCGACCGATCGCGTCCGCATGGGGCGCATGCTCAACGAGCTCCCTATGACCATGGAGAGCTTTCGCGAAGGCCGCGCCCCCTTCACCAATGTCTCGCTCATCGCACGGCTCGCTGACGACATTGGCGTCGAGCCGACACGCACTGTCGAGCGAACGCTGGTTGACGCCGCCGAGAAGGTCGACGCCGGGCGGATGTGGTACCTCACCTCGTACACGCGTCAGCGTCTTGACGCCGACGGCGCGCTCGATCGCGACAATCGCGACCACGAGCGCCGCTGGTTCGCGTGCGACCAGACATTCGGCGGCGTGTTCATTCTCCGCGGCGAGTTGGACGCCGAGGGCGGCGCCATCGTCAAGACTGCGCTGGACGCCCTGACTCCGCCAACAGGTCCGGATGATCTGCGCAAGACCTCCCAGCGCCGTGCCGACGCCCTCGTCGAGCTCGCTGCGCGCCAGTTGAAGAGCGGCAACCTCCCCGAGACCCACGGCCAGCGTCCACATCTGACCCTCACCACCACTCTCGAGACGCTGCGGCGCGATGACGGAGCGCAGCCTGCGGAGCTGGCGAAGGTGGGCCCCATCCACGCCGAGGCGGCGCGCCGCATCGCCTGCGACGCGGTCCGGACCATCGCGACGGCCGCCGCGAGCACCGATGCCGCCCCCGCGGATGCCGCCACCACCGCCAACGGCGCCGTGCTCTCAGTCGGCCGCGCCAGCCGCACCATTCCGGCTCCGATCCGCACAGCGCTTGTCCGGCGCGACAAGGGCTGCCGCTTTCCCGGATGCGATCGCCCTCCAGAATGGACGGACGGTCACCACATCAAGCACTGGGCGGACGGTGGCGAGACGTCGCTGAGGAACCTGGTACTTCTCTGCCGCCGCCATCACCGCATGGTTCACGAGCGCGGTTGGGTGCTTCGCCTCGAGCCCGATGGAAGCGTGGCGGTCGAGGAACCGCGTGGCCGGCCGGCCCTGGTCAGGCGCCTGTAGCTGAGTTCCGCCGAGCCGGTCACGGCCAAACCCCGCCGCCCGATAAACTCGGCCGTGAATGGGTGACCTGCGCTACGCCGACGCCGGGGTCGACATCGACGCGGGCAATCGCGCGATTGACCTCATCCGCAAGGCGGTGGGCAGCACCCACACCCCCTCGGTCCTCGGCGGGATCGGCGCCTTCAGCGGCCTCTTCGAGCTCGACGTCAGCCGCTGGAAGCGCCCTGTCCTCGTCTCGAGCACCGACTCGGTGGGCACCAAGGTGAAGGTCGCCATCGCCACCAACCGCCACCGCGGCATCGGCATCGACCTGGTCAACCACTGCGTCAACGACATCCTCTGTTGCGGCGCCCAGCCGCTCTTCTTTTTGGACTACTACGCGACCGGCAAGCTGGTGCCGGAGCAGCTCGCCGAGCTCGTCGACGGCGTCGCCGCGGCGTGTCGCGATACCGGCTGCGCCCTGGTGGGAGGGGAGACCGCGGAGATGCCCGGGGTCTACGCCCTCGCCGACTACGATATCGCCGGCTTCATCGTCGGCGCCGTCGAGCGCGACGGTATCGTCGACGGCTCCCGCGTCGAGGCGGGCGACGTGCTCCTGGCCATGCCGAGCAGTGGCCTGCACACCAACGGGTATTCGCTGGTGCGGCACATCGTGCTCACGCGCGAGCTCGACTGGAACGCCGCGCTCCCCGGCACCGACGCTCCGCTCGCCGACCTCCTCCTCGAGCCGCATCGCAGCTACCTGCACGCCATCAACGATCTGCGTCAGTCCGTCGACGTGCGCGCCATGGCGCATATCACCGGCGGCGGCCTCATCGAGAACGTCCCCCGGGTGCTCCCCGCCGGCCTCAGCGCGGTCATCGACCGCTCCACCTGGCAGGTGCCCGCGCTCTTCTCCGCGATCGAGCGTGCCGGTGGCGTCATGCAGGAGGAGATGTGGCGCACCTTCAACATGGGCGTCGGCATGGTCATCGCTGTGCCTCGCCAGCAGGCGGGCGCAGTGACCAGCGCCGCGGGCATCCCGGTGTGGCGCATCGGCGAGGTGGTCGAGTCGACCGGTGGGGAGCGCGTTCGCCTGCAATGAGCGCCTCCACCCGCGTCGCAGTCTTGGCGTCGGGAACCGGAAGTAACCTCACCGCACTGCTCGACGTCGCGCAGACGCCGGCATTTCCCGCGCAGATCGTGCTGGTAGTCAGCAACCGCAGCCAATGCGGGGCGCTCGACATCGCCCGCGCGCGCGGCGTGCAGGCGGTATCCCTACCCGTCAAGGAGTACGGCGGCGACGCCACCGCCCGCGACCGCGCCATCCTCGACACGCTGCGCACCGCGCGCATCGAGCTCATCGTCTGCGCCGGCTACGACCGCGTGCTCAGCGACGACGTCCTCGCCGCCTACCCCGACGCCATCCTCAACATCCATCCGTCGCTGCTGCCGGCGTTCGGCGGTGGCATGGACGCTGTCGAGCAGGCCCTCGCCGCGGGCGTCAAGGTCACCGGGTGCACCGTCCACCTGCTGAAAGCCGGCGCGGTCGACGCCGGACCGATCGTGCTCCAAGCCGCTGTCCCGGTCGAGGCGGACGACGACGCTGACACTCTTCGCGCGCGCATCCACGAACAGGAGTGGCGCGTGCTCCCCGAGGCTGTCGCGCTCTGGGCCACCGGACGGCTCCAGGTCAACGGCTCCAAGGTACGCATCCTCGCCCAGCCGCGCCAGCGCGAGGGCGTCCGCTAGATGCGCGCGCTGCTCGGTGTCGCCGACCGCACCGGGCTCGTCGAGTTCGCGCACGGGCTGCGTGAGTGCGACGTCGACATCGTCGCCACCGATGGCACCCGCCGCGCGCTGCACGAGGCCGGCATCGAGGCGACAGCCGTGAGCGATGTCACCGGCTTCCCCGAAATGCTCGATGGCCGCGTCAAGACGCTCCACCCCGCCATCCACGCGGGTATCCTCGCCCGCCGCGACCTCCCCGAGCACATGGCCAAGCTCGCCGAGCACGGTTTCACCGCGATCGACATCGTGGTCATCACCCTCTACCCGTTCGTGGAGACAGTCGCGCGCGGCGCCGACCGTGCCACCACCATCGAGAACATCGACATCGGCGGCCCCACCATGATCCGTGCCGCCTCCAAGAACAGCGCATCGGTGGCCGTGGTGATCGAGCCGTCGCAGTACGACGAGTTGCTCGCCGAGCTGCGCGAGCATCGCGAGATCTCCCAGCCGACGCGCGATCGCCTCGCCGCGCGCGCCTTCGCACACACGGCCGCCTACGACACCGCCGTCGCCGCGTACCTCGCCGCTGAGCTCGACGACCGCGAATCGACCGCGCCCGAATACACCATCGGTGGCCGCCTTATCGCCGAGCTGCGCTACGGCGAGAACCCCCACCAGCGCGGCGCGCTCTACGCAACCCCCGGCGCGCCGGGCGGCCTCGCGCACGCGCGCCAGCTCCAGGGGTCCGCGCTGAGCTTCACCAACTGGCTCGACGTCGACGCCGCCCGCCGCCTCGTCTGCGATTTCAGCGAGCCCGCCGCGGCGATCATCAAGCACACCAACCCCTGCGGCTTTGCGGTGGGCAGTGACGCCGCCGACGCCTACCGTCGCGCGTTCGAGTGCGACCCGCGCTCAGCCTTCGGCGGCATCGTCGCGCTCAACCGCCCGCTCGACGAGGCGACCGCCGAGGAGCTCGCCAAGACCTTCCTCGAGGCCGTCATCGTGCCCGCGATCACACCCCAAGCAGAGGCACGGCTCGCCAGAAAGGAGCGCCTGCGCGTCCTCGTCGTCGAGCGTCCCTCGTGCGCCGCGCAGCTCGACGTTCGCAGCGTCGACGGCGGCCTGCTGGTGCAGACAGTCGACCATGTCAGCACCGACCGCGCCGCCATGTCCGTCCCGACCCAGCGCCAACCCGATGAGGCGCAGTGGCGCGACCTGCTCGTCGCCTGGACGGTGTGCCGGCACGTCAAGTCGAACGCCATCGTGATCGTCAGCGATGGCATGGCGGTCGGAGTCGGCGCCGGCCAGATGTCGCGAGTCGAGGCCGCCGAGCTGGCCGTGCACCGCGCTGGCGACCGGGCGTCGGGCGCGGTGGCCGCGTCGGACGCCTTCTTCCCGATGCCCGACGGCGTCGAGACCCTCGGCAAGGCGGGCATCGCTGCCGTCATCCAGCCGGGCGGTTCGAAGAAGGACCCTGAGGTCACCGCCGCCGCCGACGCCCTCAGCATGGCCATGGTGCACGCCGGGGCGCGCCACTTCCGCCACTAGAGCGGCGGTCCGGCACGGGCCGGCAGGGCCACGATCGTGCGCACGCACGAGAGCGCGCCCACGCACGCACGAGAGCGCGCCCGCGGCCCACGAATGCGCAACCCGCACGCCAGAACGCCCACCTTTGAACAACTGTTATCGACGGCGTTCGGCGCCTACTTCCGCTTTCGCCGACCCCCACGACGCCGCTAGAGCGCGCGCCAGCCCGCCCTCAGCGCACCAGGACCCCGCCGATGACCACCGCGGCGGGCTGCCGCACCACCTCCGGATCATCACGCGGATCGGCCTCGTACGTCACCACCGACGCCGGCGCCACCTCCGCGTCGGCGCCTAGAAACCGCATCGCCGATGCGGTCGCCGCCCGCAACGCATCGCCCGGCGCCACCCCACATTCCACCAGCAAGGCGATCTCGCGCGGAATCGTCCCCACCACGTCGCTCCCGGTCAGCACCGGCACACCACGCGCAATCGCATACGGCAACAGATGCGTGAAGCGCTCACGTCGGTCGGCGACAACGCGCAACCGCTCCGGCGGAGCATCGGGGGCCGCCGACAGCACCGCGCACAGCGTCGGCGTCCACGCCGTTCCACGCGCCGCCATCTCGTCGACGGTGGCCTCGTCGAGCGCTGTGCCGTGCTCGATCGAGTCGATGCCGAGCGACACCAGCGCACTCGCCAGCGGCGTGGTGACGTGTGCGGCGACACGTCCGCCCGCGCCGTGAACAGCGTCGATGAGGCGTCGCACAACATCCAGGTCGTACGTCTGCTCTGGCGCAGCGCCCGGCCCCAGCGCGCGCGCCGCCGCGGAGGGGAAATCAGCCACCAGCTTCGCCCAGGTCGCTCCCGCAGCGAGGTCCCCGAGCGCCACCTCGACGACGTCGTCCGCCTCGACAGGAAGGTGCACGCCCTCGAAGTACATCCCTGGCGGAGCCAAATGACGCCCCGCTGCGACAACGAAGGGCCGCCCCGCGGTGCGCGGAAGCGAGAGCACAACGTCCGGCGCCCCGCCGGCATCGCGGACGATCGCGACGCCATCGCGCGCGTAGCGTTCGCGATGAGCCTCTGCGCCGCTGCGGTCGACGAATACCAGCGCGCCGTCACCGTCGGAGAAGCTCACATGACTGTGGGCGTCGACCAGTCCAGGCAGCGCGAAGCGTCCGGGCAGCGCCACCGCATCGGGCACACGTTGTTCCGTCCAACCGGACGACGTCAGCCAGCGACTCCCCGGCTCGGTGCCGTCCGGCAGCATGACAGCGTCCACCAGCCAGTCAGTCACTCCGAACGGTCCACCGTCACCATTCTCAGCCGGATCCGCTCACGCGCCGCCGAAGGCCGCCTTCTCCTGCCGCAATCCCTCGCCTGCCAGGTCCATGAACCCGTACGTCCCCTCGTCGAGCAGCTCGCGCGCCGCTCGCGTCAGCGCCCCGAACGCCACATGGCTGAAGGCACCGCCCACCGAGATGCGCGCCACACCGGCCTCAGCCAGCTCGGCCACCGACGGCGAGCCGGGCAGCGTCAGCACATTGACCGGCCGGTCGACCGACTCGACCACCCGCCGCACGTCCTCGATGCCGTGCACCCCGGGCGCGTACAGCACATGGGCGCCGGCCTCCTGGTACGCCTGGAGCCGGGCGATGGTGTCGTCGAGATCAGGATTGCCCCTGATGAGGTTCTCCGCGCGAGCGGTGAGGACCAGCCCCGGCTGAACCTCGGCCGCCTCCACGGCGGCGATCACCCGCTCGACGGCCAGCCCGCGCTCGAGGATGTGGCCACCCGCAGTCCGCGAGTAGTCCTCGATCGAACAGCCGGCCAGACCCGCCGCGACCGCCGCCCTCACCGTCGCGTACACGCCGTCCGGGTCCTCCGCGAAGCCGTTCTCGAGGTCCGCGGAGACCGGCACGTCGACGGCTGCCACGATCGCCGCGGCGTGGGCGAGCACGTCATCCCGGCCGATCGAACCATCCTGCTTGCCCAGGGTCGCGGCGAAGCCGCTGCTGGTCGTGGCCAGCGCCCGGAAGCCGATCGACGCCAGCACCCGGGCGGAGCCGACGTCCCAGGGGTTGGGCATCAGCAGTGGCCGGCCGGCGACGTGCATCCCCAGGAAGTCGCTCATCCGCGCCACAGGCCGATCTTCAGGAACGCCGCCGCTCATAGGTCTCGTGATCATCGCGAAAGCGCCGTCGTCGGAGTCGTCACCTTCACGACAGGTGACAGATGGAATGCTCCGCCTGCACGCGATGCTTATCCGGCAATAACCAACCCGTCCCCGCGACGGTTCAACCAGCCAGACAGGAACAACCAGGAATGTCCGCCCAATTCGCCGCCACCCCCATCAACCCCGACCTCATCGCCCGCGCCGGGCGGGAGATCTGGGATCGCCGGATCGCGTCGCTGCGACGTCGCGTGGACGGTTCGCGGATCCGTCGGCGCATCAAGGCCATCGACTCGCTCATCAACCAGCTCGAGGAGCGCCACCTCACAGGCGAGCGCTCCTTCGACCGGCCGCTCCGCCTGCGCCTCTCCCGCCTCGAGGACGAGGTCGGCGTGCCGCTCCCTCGCAAGGCGATCCGCGCGCGCAACACCGTACGCCTCCACGCCGCCCTGCTCGACTGGCAGGAGCAGCTTCTCGACTCGATGGTCCCCGAGCGCCAGCACTTCCCCGACGCTCACGACAACGACTGGGCCACCCCACACCCCGTCGGCTGGTAACAGTCCCGCCCCGACCACCGGTTGGCCTCTCTGAGCAGTTGCGTCTCGCCTCAGCGAGAGAGTAGGAATACACCGTGAGCCGCATCAACGACGTGGGCGGGATGATCGGCTTCGCCGACATCGTCGAGGACCCCGACGAGCCAGCCTTCCACGCCGATTGGGAGGCGCACGTCTTCGCGATGAACCGGGCATTGATCGGCAGGGGCGTGTACAACCTGGACGAGTTCCGGGACGCGATCGAACGCATGCCGCCGGAGGCCTACCTGGCAGCCTCCTATTACGAGCGCTGGTTCACTGCGATCACCACCCTGCTTGCCGAGAAGGGCCTGGCCACAACCGAGGAGCTCGCGGGTGCCTGACCGCTTCGCTCCGGGTGAGCTTGTGCGGACGCGCACCCTCGACCCGCCGGGGCACACCCGCCTCCCGAGATACGCCCGTGGCGCGGTGGGCGAGATCATCGAATGCGCCGGCCATCACCCTCTTGCCGACGAGCGGGCCCGCGGCCTGCAGGGCCGGCCGCAACCTGTGTACCACGTGCGTTTCGAGGCTGTGGTCCTGTTCGGCGCCGGCGATCATGCGGTCACGGTCGAGCTCTGGGAGGACTATCTGGAGCCGACGACGACCCACCAGCGAGATACCGGGGCGTGAGCGGCGATCACAGCAGCACGGCCATCTCCGAGCGTGTCCGGCGTGTCGAGGCCCTGCTCGAAGAGCGCGGCATGGTCACCCGCGCTGACATCGACGGCCGCATCGACGAGTTCCTGAGGGGTGCCACCCCCGCCAACGGCGCCCGGATCATTGCGCGAGCGTGGGTCGACCCGGCGTTCAAGGAGCGGCTGCTGAACGATGCCAATGCGGCGATCCAGGAGCTGGGCTTCACCATGTCCGGCGGCATCCAGGAGCAGCGCCTGAAGGTTGTCGCCAACTCTGAGGCCGAGCACAACGTCGTCGTCTGTACGCTCTGCTCCTGCTACCCGATCGCGCTCCTCGGTCCCTCACCAGGTTGGTACAAGAGCGAGGCGTACCGCTCCCGGGTGGTCCGCGAACCGCGCGCCCTGCTCCGCGAATTCGGATTGGAGCTGCCCGCGGACACCCGAATCAGCGTGTGGGACGCCAGCGCCGAATCACGCTACATGGTGGTCCCGCAGCGCCCACCGGCAGCACAGCGAATGTCCGAAGCAAAGCTCGCCACCCTGGTGACCCGCAAGGGTTTGATCGGCACCGCGGCACTCTGACCGCAAGCCGACTCCCGGCCGCGCTTCGCTCCCCTTAGCCGCGATTCGCCTTCGCTGCCTTGGCCTGGTCCTCGACGCAATACCGCGCCGCCGGCATGGCCTCGAGCCGCCCCTCAGCGATCGGCTTCTTGCAGATCTCGCAAATGCCGTAGGTCCCGGCCTCAACCCGCTCGAGCCCGGCCTGCACCTCGGTCAGCTCGCTCTCCACGCTCTGCAGGACGCCCAGGTCGAGCTCACGCTCCAGCGTCTCCGTCGCCTGCTCGGCCGGATGCTGGTCCGCGCTCGAGAGCTCGCGTTCAGCCGTCTCCTGCGCCGGCGTGCTCAACCTCGTCGCCGCATCGCGCACCTGCGTGAGCCGATCGCGTTCAGCGATCAGCCGCTCGCGCGCCTGTTCGGTGTCCATGGTTTCTCCTGGGAACGGTCCTGGGCCGCGGCGGCGCCACATTGTCATCGCTGGTGCCCCGCCGCGCAACCGGAGACAGCCTGGGGCGACCGCTGACCTTGACACTTCCACCTGACAATGTTCATACTGCCTGACAATGTCAGTTACACTCACCCGAGACCGGCGCGCCGAGAGGTACGCGGCAACGCGTCGAGAGATCCTCGACGCCGCCTGGGAGCTCGTCCGGGCGGAGGGTCTCGCCGCCCTTGCAATGCGCAATCTCGGCGCGCGCGTGGGCATGCGCGCCCAGTCCCTGTACGTGTACTTCCCATCGAAGTACGCGATCTACGACGCCATGTTCGGCGAGTCCAACGTCGAGTTGCTGCGGCACATCACCGCGCTGCCGCCGACGGCCGACCCGGTCGAAGGGATGCGCCTGCGCTCGAAGACCTTTCTCGATTTCTGCGTCGAGGACCCGGTCCGATACCAGCTGCTCTTCCAGCGGACCATCCCCGGGTTCGAGCCGAGTCCCGAGACCTACGAGCCGGCTCTGCGCCTCCTCGAGGAGTCCCGCGCCGCGTTGCGGGCGTGCGGCATCACCAGCGCTCGTGCGTTCGACGCGTGGATCGCGCTGACCGCCGGCCTCGCCGCTCAGCAGAATTCCAACGAACCTGGCGGCGATCGCTGGGTCCGTCTCGCCGCTGAGCTCAGCGATATGTACTTCGAGCACTACCGGCCCGCAACCAGCAGGAGAGAGACATGATCAGCAGCGCCGTCGCCGTCGAAACCATCGCGCCACTGGGACACGACGAAGCCATGATGGTCGCGACCGCGGAGTACGACCGGCTGCTCGCCGTCGTCGACGAGCTCCACGACGAGGACTGGTCGCGCTCGACCGACTGCGTCGGCTGGGACGTCAAGGCCATGCTCGGCCACATCCTGGGAATGCTCGAGCTGCAGGCCGACCCGCAGGAGCGCACTCGCCAGATCGGCGCCGCCGCGGAGGTGGCGGCACAGACCGGCGCGCTCCGTCTCGATGCCATGACCGCCTTGCAGGTGAGCGAGCACGCCGGTCTCACCACCGACCAACTGCGCGAAGCACTGCATGTGGCGGCACCGCGTGGTCTGGCCGCGCGCCGCGCCACCACTGAGGCGATGCGCGCGACGCCCTACGACCCGCAGCTCCCTGGTGAACCCGGCTGGACCGTCGGCTACCTCTTCGACGTCGTTCACACCCGCGACCCGTGGATCCACCGCGTCGACATCTGCCGGGCGATCGGCCGCGAGCCTGAGCTCACGGCGGACCACGACGGGCGCATCGTCGCCGACGTGGTCGCGGACTGGGCGCGGCGGCACGGTCAGCGGTTCACCCTCACGCTGTCCGGCCCCGCTGGGGGCGCGTACGCCGCCGGCACTGGCGGCGAGGACCTCACCCTTGACGGCGTAGAGTTCTGCCGGATTCTCTCCGGCCGCGAAGAGTCCTCGGGACTGCTCGCCACCCGCATCGTCTTCTGACCAGCAATCACCAGCTAGGAGAGCAACAATGCGCACATTTCGAGTCGGCGATGACGTCACCGTGCTCAGCGATGCCATGGAGGTGCCTGGCATCGGCTTCCTCCCCGTGAACGCATTCGTGCTCCACGCCCGCGAGCCCGTGGTTGTCGACACCGGGCTCGGCCTCCCCGACCGCGACTTCGTGGCCACCGTCAGCTCGGTGATCGACCCGGCCACGGTGCGGTGGATCTGGCTGACCCACCCCGATCGCGACCACACCGGAGGCATCTTCGCGCTGCTCGAGGCCGCGCCCCAGGCACGCCTGGTGACCACCTTCATCGCCGCCGGCATCATGTCGACCGAGAAGCCGCTGCCGATGGACCGGTTGTACCTGCTCAACCCGGGACAGCGCCTCGACGTCGGTGACCGCACGCTGCACGCATTCCGCCCCGCGCTGTTCGACAACCCGGCGACCGTCGGCTTCTTCGACGACAGGTCGCGGACGTGCTTCAGCTCGGATTGCTTCGGTGCTCCGATGCCGAGCGAGGAGATCGCCAGCGGCCCCGACGTTGGCGAGGTGCCGGCCGAGCAGTTGCGCGGTGCGCAGCATGTGTGGGCCACCATCGACAGCCCGTGGGTCCACGGCGTCGACAGGGGTCGCTACATGAACTCGGTCAACTCGATGCCGATCAATGACGCGCACGCGATCCTCAGCACGCACCTGCCCCCGGCAATCGGGCTCAGCGAGCAGTTCACCCAGATGCTCGCCGAGGCGCCGGACGCCGATCCCTTTGTCGGTCCGGACCAGAAGGCGCTCGAGCACATGCTGGCCAGCTTCGAACCGGTCACCGCGGCCACCTGAGCGGCAGCGCCGAAAGCGCCTACTCCTCCGGCGACAGCCAGACCACCCCGAGTGGCGGCACGGTCATGAGCGCCGACTGCTCGAAGCCATGCCAGTTCGACGGCTCCGTCTCCACGCGCCCCATGTTGCCAACCCCGCTGCCGCCGTAGTCGGCGGCGTCGGTGTTGATCACCTCACGCCAGGCGCCGGCCTTCGGCAAGCCCACGCGGAAGCCCTCGTACACCACCGGCGAGAAGTTGGCGATGCAGGCGGCGCCGGGATGACCCGACGCGTCCATGCGCACGAAGCTGACCACGCTCTGGTCGACGTTGCCTGCGTCGATCCAGCGGAACCCCTCGCTGTTGCCGTCCACCTGCCACAGCGCCGGGATCTCTTGGTACACATGGCAGAGGTCGGCGACGAGTCGCTGCATGCCGGCGTGCTCGTGCTCCTCGAGGAGGTGCCAGTCGAGAGAGCGGTCGTGGTTCCACTCCGTCCACTGCGCGAACTCGCCGCCCATGAAGAGCAGCTTCTTGCCCGGATGCGCCCACATCCAGCCGAAGAGCACGCGCAGGTTGGCGAAGCGCTGCCAGCGATCCCCCGGCATCTTGCCGATCAGCGACGCCTTGAGGTGCACCACCTCGTCGTGCGAGAGCGGGAGGATGAAGTTCTCCGCCCAGGCGTACCAGACGCCGAAGGTCAGCTGCTGCTGGTGGTAGCGGCGGAAGACGGGGTCCTTGCTGATGTAGTCGAGCGAGTCGTGCATCCAGCCCATGTTCCATTTGAAGGTGAAGCCGAGCCCGCCGCTGGCCGTCGGCCGTGACACCGCCGGCCACGCCGTCGACTCCTCGGCGATGGTCATCACCCCGGCGTAGCGGGCGTGCACCTGCTCGTTGAACTCCTTGATGAAGGCGATGGCTTCGAGGTTCTCGCGGCCGCCGTACTGGTTGGGCTCCCACTCGCCGGGCTTGCGGGAGTAGTCGAGATACAGCATCGAGGCGACCGCGTCGACGCGCAGCCCGTCCATGTGGAACTCCTCGATCCAGAACAGCGCGTTGGCGACGAGGAAGTTGCGCACCTCGTTGCGCCCGAAGTTGAAGACCAGCGTGCCCCAGTCCGGCTGGGCGCCGCGGCGCGGGTCGGCGTGCTCGTACAGCGCGGTGCCGTCGAAGCGCGCCAGCGCCCACTCGTCACGCGGGAAGTGCGCGGGCACCCAGTCGACGATCACCCCGATGCCGCGCTGGTGGAGGTGGTCGACGAACCAGCGCAGGTCGTCTGGTGTTCCATACCGCGAGGTCGGCGCGTAGTAGCTGCTCACCTGGTACCCCCAGGAGCCCCCGAAGGGATGCTCGGCGATCGGCAGCAGTTCCACATGCGTGAAGCCCATGCGCTCGCAGTGCTCGGCGAGCTGTCCGGCCAGCTCGCGATAGCTCAGCACCGCGCCGTCGGCGCCGCGCCGCCACGAGCCGAGATGCACCTCGTAGATCGAGAGCGGCCGCGCCGTGGGGTCGACGACCGCACGACGGGCGATCCACTCGGCGTCGTTCCACGTGTGCGCCGACTCCGTCACCACGCTGGCAGTCGCCGGCGGCGGCTCGGCGGCGCGAGCCAGGGGGTCGGCCTTGAGCACGGTGCGCCCGTCGGCGCCGAGGACGCGGAACTTGTAGCGCAAGCCTGCGCCGACGTTGGGGATGAAGATCTCCCACACTCCGCTGGCGCCGAGCGAGCGCATCGGCAGCGTGCGCGTGTCCCAGCCGTTGGTGTCGCTGACCAGTGACACGCCGCGCGCCAGTGGCGCCCACACCGCGAACGCGGTGCCGCGCACGTCCTGATGGTCGATGACGCGCGCGCCGAGCCGCTCCCAGAGCCGGTAGTGGGTGCCCTCGCCGATGAGGTGGAGATCGATGTCGCCGAGGGTGGGCAGGAAGCGGTAGGGGTCGTCGAGCTCCCACTCGGTATCCGAGGTGCGATAGCGCAGGCGGTAGCCGGGGATCTCAGGCACCGGCACCTCAGCTTCGAAGATGCCGCTGTGGTCGACGCGCTTCATCCGCACCACGCCGTCGGGATGCGCGACCGACACCTCGAGCGCGTCCGGATGGAACGCGCGCACCACGGTGACCTCGCCGTGGGGATGCGGCCCGAGGAGCCGGTGGGGATCGCGGTGCACGCCGTCGGTGAGCAACCGGGCCTCGGCGGCGATGTCAACAGGCGTGCTGGCTCCTTGCGTGGTGGTCATGCCGTCGCCTCGAGGAGGAAGCCGAGCGGCACCGACACCCACTGGGGGCGGTGGGCCAGCTCGTAGCCCACCTCGTAGACGGCTTTCTGGATCTCGAACGCGCGTCGCAGCGTCAGCGCCGCGCCGGCATCGGGAAGCAGCCGGCTGCCCGCGGTGCGTTCCACGTACGTCGCCCAGAATGCCTCGCGGTTGGCGGCGGCCCAGGTGCGCCCATGCGCCCAGAGGTGCCCCCAGGCCGGGTCGGCCGGGGTGCTGCGCTCGATGAGCGCGACAGACGCCGCGTAGTCGAAGGAGCGCAGCATGCCGGCGACGTCGCGCAGGGGCGAGTGGCGGCGGCGGCGGTGTTCGACGGGACGGCGCGGCTCGCCCTCGAAGTCGAGCACCGTCCAGCCCGAGTCGGTGCGCAGCACCTGGCCGAGGTGGTAGTCACCATGGATGCGGATGGCCAGCCCAGGGTCATGCACTGTTCGGATTGCGTTGATGCGCGCCTCGATGGCGGCCTCGTGTTCGCCGATGCCCTGCACCGCCGCGGCGTTGCCGGCGATGAGAGCCTCCAGGTCGCCGATCATCTCGTCCGCCCACTCCGCCAGCAGAGCGGGTGTGATCGGCTGAGCGCTGAGCTCGGCGCCCCTGGCGTCGGCGAGCGCGAGGTGCATCTGCGCGGTGATGTCACCGAGCCGGGCCGCGTCAGGGGTGAAGCTGCCGCCGGCGTCCTCCACGGCCTGGTTGCGCTGGAACGCGTCGCCGGCATTGAGGTCCTCGGCGTCGGCGTAGAGGTCGCGCAGCGAGGTCAGCGCCAGCGTCCATCCTTCGGTGCCGTTGCGAAGGTACTGCTGCGCCAGGGCGAGCAGCGCACCATGTGGCTGGTCATTGCGCTCGTAGTGCAGCCAAGCCTCGGGTGGGGCGAGGTGGTTGAAGCCGGCCGCCTCGAGCGCGCGGGTCATCTCCAGCTCGACCGACGGCTCGAAGGCCAGCTTGCGCATCACCTTGAGCAGATGCTCGCCACCGACGATGAGCGACGTGTTCGACTGCTCGCGCGCCAGCGGCGCGATGTCCCTCGTCGACGGATCGAGCCCGCCGTCACCGCCGACCCCAAGGCGTCCGTCGCGCAGCTGCACCGCCTGTCCGCCCGCGAGGATGCGCCACAGCGGTGCGGCGGTTCGCGCGTCGGCGAGCGCGTCGAAGATCAGCGTTCGCTCGTCCTCGTGGATGATCGCCGCCGGGTCACTGGGACGCAGGCCGCCCGGCGAACCCACAGCCACCGGCACGTTGTATGTCGTGTGCGTGTCATCCTCGTGGTCCACGCGGGCGACGCACAGTGCCACCTCCGGCTCATCCGCGATTGTGGACAGCTCCTCGCAGTGCACGCCACGGATGGCGCGCCCACCGCCGTACCAGCGCTGCCGCGGCAGCCAGGTCGCCAAGCCCTCCTCGAGGACTCCGCGGACGACGTCGACAGTGCCGTTCATTCCTGCGGCTCCTCGACGGTGAACCAGTAGAAGCTGTGCGGCGCCAGGGTGAGCAGGTAGGGCAGCTCGCCGATGCGCGGGAAGTGCACGTGGCCGAGCATCTCCACCGGGGTGCGCCCCTCGAAGCGGCGCAGGTCGAGCTCGACCGGCTGGGCGAAGCGCGAGAGGTTGTTGACGCAGAGCACGATGTGGTCACCGAGGGTGCGCAGGAAGGCGAAGACCGAGGGGTTGGCGGCGTCGAGCGCATCGAAGGTGCCCTCGCCGAACACCGCGTGGCGCTTGCGCACCGCCACGAAGCGGCGCATCCAGTGCAGCAGGGAGGACTCGTTGCGCATCTGCGCCTCGACGTTGACCGCAGAGAACCCGTACACCGGGTCCATCAGGGGCGGCAGGTACAACCGGGCGAAGTCGCTGCGCCCGAAGCCGCCGTTGCGGTCGCCGTTCCACTGCATCGGGGTGCGCACCCCGTCGCGGTCGCCGAGGTAGATGTTGTCGCCCATGCCGATCTCGTCGCCGTAGTAGAGGATCGGCGAGCCCGGCAGCGAGAGCAGCAGCCCGCAGAACAGCTCCATCTGTCGGCGTCCGTTGTTCAGCAGCGGGGCGAGACGGCGCCGGATGCCGAGGTTGAGCTTCATGCGCGGGTCGGACGCGTACTCGCCCCACATGTAGTCGCGCTCGTCGTCGGTGACCATCTCGAGGGTGAGCTCGTCGTGGTTGCGCAGAAAGATGCCCCACTGCGCGGTCAAGGGGATGTGCGGGGTCCGTTCGAGGATCTCGGTGATCGGGTAGCGCTGCTCGCGGCGCAGGGACATGAACATGCGCGGCATCAGCGGGAAGTGGAAACACATGTGGCACTCCGGCCGCTCCTCGGTGCCGAAGTAGTCGATGACGTCCTCGGGCCACTGGTTGGCCTCGGCGAGCAGCACCTTGTCCGGGTACTCGCTGTCCACAGTGGCGCGCAGGTCGGCGAGGAATGCGTGGGTCTCGGGCAGGTTCTCGCAGCTGGTGCCCTCGCGCGCAAACAGGTATGGGACGGCGTCGAGCCGGAAGCCGTCCATGCCCAGGTCGAGCCAGAACTCGACCACCTTGAGGATCTCGGCGCGGACGGCGGGGTTGTCGTAGTTGAGGTCGGGCTGATGGCTGAAGAAGCGGTGCCAGTAGTACGCACCGGCCTGCTCGTCCCACGTCCAGTTGGAGGTCTCGGTGTCGACGAAGATGATCCGCGCGTCTTTGAACTTGTGGTTGCTCTCGCTCCACATGTACCAGTCGCGGTACGGGTTGTCGGGCGAGGAGCGCGCCTGCTGAAACCACGGGTGCGCGTCGCTGGTGTGGTTGATGACCAGGTCCATGATCACGCGCATGCCGCGCTCGTGTGCGCGGAACACGAGCTCGCGCACGTCCTCGACGCTGCCGTAATCGGGGTGCACGTCGTAGTAGTCGCTGATGTCGTAGCCGCCGTCGCGCAGCGGGCTCTGATTGAACGGCAGCAGCCAGATGCAGTCGACGCCCATCCACTCCAGGTAGTCGAGGTGGTCGATGAGCCCGCGGAAGTCGCCGACGCCGTCGCCGTTGCTGTCGGCGAACGCGCGCACCAGCAGCTCGTAGTAGACGGCGCGCTTGAACCAGAGCGGGTCCGACGCCGGTACGGGGTGCGCGTGCGGCGCCGGCGACGGGATCGGATCCGGCGGCACATCGTCCTCCTGGGGCGGCGACTGGCGGCGACGTCCGGTGGCGGTCACTGCTGCGGGCGCAGGTGGAGCACGTGCGCCGCCTGGTATGCCGGGTCGAGGCGCACGTAGTTGGCCGGGCCCCACCAGCTGTAGGTCGCCCCGGTCAGCTCGTCGTGGGCGGCGAAGGGCGCGTCGGCAGGGATGCCCAGGGCCTCGAGGTCCAGCCATATGGTGGCCTCGCGGGCGGAGTGCGGGTCGAGGTTGACGATGACCAGGAGCACGTCGCTGCCATCGTCGCTCATCCGCGAGACGCAGAGCATGTGGTCTGAATCGATGTGGTGCACGCGCAGGGTGCGCAGCAAGGCGATGGCCTCACGGTGGCGTCGCCGGATGCCATTGAGCTGCTCGATCAGCGGGGCCAGCGAGCGCGGGTCGTTCCAGTCGCGGGTGCGAACCTGGAACTTCTCGGAGTTGAGGTACTCCTCGCTGCCCTCGCGCACCGCCAGGTTCTCGCACAGCTCGTAGCCGCTGTACATCCCCCACGACGGCGCCGTGAGCGCGGCCAGCACCAGGCGCAGCCGGAACGCTGCCGGTCCTTCGTGCTGCAGGAACGCGTGGAGGATGTCGGGGGTGTTGACCCAGAAGCTGGGCCGGTAGTAGTCGACCATCTCGGTCGAGGAGAGCTCGGTGAGGTACGCCTCGAGCTCCCGCTTGGTGTTGCGCCAGGTGAAGTACGTGTACGACTGGGTGAAGCCCACCTTGGCGAGGCGCCGCATCATCGCCGGGCGGGTGAACGCCTCGGCGAGGAAGAGGACGTCGGGGTGGTTCGCGTGCACCTCGGCGATCAGCCATTCCCAGAACGCGATCGGCTTGGTGTGCGGGTTGTCGACGCGGAACACGCGCACGCCGTGCGAGATCCAGAACAGCATGACGTCGCGCAGCGCGTCCCAGAGCGCCTCGCGGTCCGCGGTGTCGAAGTTGATCGGGAAGATGTCCTGGTAGCGCTTCGGCGGATTCTCCGCGTAGCGGATCGAGCCGTCGGGGCGGTGGCGGAACCACTGCGGGTGCTCGGTGACCCAGGGATGGTCGGGGCTGCACTGCAGCGCGTAGTCGAGCGCAACCTCGATGCCGGCGCTGCCAGCCGCGGCGACGAACGCGTCGAAGTCCTTGATGGTGCCGAGGTCGGGATGGATGGCCGTGTGGCCCCCCTCCGCCGAGCCGATCGCCCACGGGCTCCCGGGGTCCTCCGGGCCGGGGGTGAGGCTGTTGTTGGCACCCTTGCGGTGGGTGACGCCGATGGGATGGATCGGCGGCAGGTAGACGATGTCGAAGCCCATCTGGCCCACACCGGGCAGCCGTGCCCTGGCGGTCTTCAGGGTGCCGGGGTGGTGCGGCGTGGCTCCCTCGGAGCGCGGGAAAAACTCGTACCACGCTGCGAACGCGCCGAGCTCGCGGTCGATCCAGAGCGGGAACGGACCGGCCAGCGTCGCCGCGCTGCGGTTCACCGTGCGGCGCATCAGCGCCACCGCGGTCTCCGCCTCGGCAGTGGCCACAAGCCGGGCAGCTTCACGCCGTCGCAGCAACGCGTGCCCCAGCGCGCTGAGCGCGCGCTTGTCGGTGGCGCTGACGTCCGCGCGGGTGGCGCGGTGCTCGGCCATCAGGGCGCCCTCCTGGAGCTCGACGGCCACGTCCTGGCCGTCGTCGAAGCGCAGGCGCAGATCGCGCAGCCAGCTGCCGTAGTCGTCCGGCACGGCCGCGACCTCGAAGCTCCAGGGACCCACATCCGCGGGCACGACGCTGCCGGCGTAGTGGTCGTTGCCGAGCGGCTCCATCGGCAACTCGCGCCAGCCGCTGGGCAGCTGCGACGACGCCGTCCCCGCCGTTGTGCGCGGGGGACCATGGCGCACCCAGCCGAGCAGGCGGTCGTGCCCGTCGGCGATGAGGATGGCGCTCACCCGCAGGGGCAGGCCGACCGCTCCCTTGGCGGCGAGCGCGCCACCGTCGACAGCCGGGCGCACGTCCTCAATCACCACCCGTCCGCCAGCTCGGGGCACGCGCGTCCTCCCTGTCATTCCTGCACGGCGACCAGCCTAACGGCCGCGTCTGCCCGTACGGCGACGCCGGGACAGCGCGTCAGGCGCGGGCTGAGCTCAGGAGCCGGCGGGGAAGACGATGATCGACGCCGGCTTCGGCCCGCTCGCCGCGGACTGCTTGGGAGGCGAGGAGATCGGTCGGGCGTTGCCGGTGCGGCGCGACGGCACGGCTGGCGCCGAGCCCGGACGGCTCTCGCGGTTGCGATCTGGCATTGGCCCCCCCGACTCCTGCTCTCAGACGCTGATTCGCGGAGGCGAACGTAGCACCGCGGTACCGGGTTCGTGTGGGCCAGCGTCTCGACCGTTAGGCGGTCCGGGCCTCCGGCGCTCGAGACGTTGCCGCCGCCGGCGTGGTCCAATCACGTCCCGTGACAGTCCCGCCCGCGCGCGATCCGCTCGACGCGGCGCTCGACGCCGCGCGCCGTCACCTTGCCGCCCTCCCCGAGCGTCCGGTCCGTCCTGTCAAGTCAGCCCACGAAGCGGGCGCGCAGCTCCCGCCCGAGCTCCCCCGGGGCGTGTCCGATCCAGCCGCAGTGATCGACTCCCTCGCGGACGTGGTCGAGGGCGGTCTCCTGCTCACCGGCTCGCCGCGATTCTTCGGGTGGGTCGTCGGCGGCACCCTCCCGGTGGCGCTCGCCGCCGACTGGCTGGTGTCGGCCTGGGACTCGGTGGGTGGGGTGTCGGCCGCTGGTCCCGCTCTCGCCCGCCTCGAGGATCAGGCCGGTCGCTGGTTGCTCGACCTGCTCGGGCTGCCGGCGCTCAGCTCGTTCGGCTTCACCACTGGGTGCCAGACAGCTCACCTCACCGCGCTGGCCACCGCCCGGCACGAGCTGCTGTGCCGTCGTGGTGTCGACGTCGAGCGCGCCGGCCTCCGTGGAGCGCCTGCCATCCGCGTCCTCGCCGCAGAGGACCGCCACGTCACCGTCGACATTGCGCTCCGCTACCTCGGGATCGGCAGCGATGCGCTCACGCCGCTTCCGTCCGACGTCCAGGGGAGGGTCGCTCCGGAAGCGTTCGCCCAGGCGCTGTCACGCGACCCCGATGCGCCGACGATCGTGCTTGCCCAGGCGGGCAACATCCACAGCGGCGCATTCGAGGACTTCCCGCGTATTTGCACGGTCGCTCATCACGCCGGAGCGTGGGTCCATGTCGACGGCGCCTTTGGGCTCTGGGCGTCAGCGAGCGAATCGCTGCGACACCTCACGGCCGGCGTTGGGCAGGCCGATTCGTGGGCCACCGACGCCCACAAGGTGCTCAACACCCCGTACGACTGCGGCTTCGTGGCCTGCGCCCTGCCCGAGGCACACCGTGCGGCCATGAGCGGCACCGGCAGCTACGTCGCGTTCGACGTCGCCGAGCGCGATGCCAACGCCTGGGTCCCCGAGTACTCGCGGCGTGCGCGGGCGATCCCCGTGTGGGCCGCGCTGCGGGCACTCGGACGCTCCGGTGTTGACGACCTGGTCACCGGCCTGCACGAACGCGCTCGCCAGTTTGCGGAGCTGCTCGCTGGCCAACCCGGCGTCGAAGTGCTCAACGACGTGGTGTTCAACCAGGTGCTGGTGCGCTTCGACGGCAGCGACGACCTCACCCGGTCCGTGATCGAGAAAGCCCAGAACGACGGCGTGTTGTGGCTCGGCGGCAGCGTGTGGCGGGACCAGGTCGTGGCGAGGATCTCGGTGTGCAATCACGCCACCACGGCTGCGGATGTCGAGCGATCCGCGGACGCTCTGCTGGCAGCCGCGCGCCAGGCGATGGACGTGCAGACGGCCACGTAAACCGCTTCATCACCGTCCGTGCTCTCACCCCCTGCGCCGTGCGCGGCTCACCGGGAATGACCGCGGCGTACTCTGAACCCCATGTCGCGCTACCGCTGGGCATTGACCGGGCTGGCCGCGCTCGCCCTGGGTGCCGTGGTCCTCACCGTCCTGGCGCGGACGACGCCGCCCAGCGCCGCCACCGGTCGCGGCAACGCCGCGCTGATCCCCACCGACCAGCGCATGAACGCCGCCGAGTTCACCGGCCTGGACGGGTGGCTCAACAGCCAGCCGCTCACCGTCAACGGCCTGCGCAGCAAGGTGGTGCTCGTCGACTTCTGGACGTTCTCGTGCGTCAACTGCGTGCGCACCATCCCGCACCTGCAGCACCTGCAACAGACGTACGCGGGCCGCGGCCTGGTGATCGTGGGCATGCACTCACCGGAGTTCGACTTCGAGAAACAGCGCGCCAACGTCGCTGCGGCTGTGCAGCGCTTCGGGGTCACCTGGCCGGTGGCGCTCGACTCCGCGATGAGCACCTGGAACGCGTACGGCAACCAGTACTGGCCGGCCGAGTACCTCATCGACCAGTCGGGGCGCGTCGCCTACATGCACTTCGGCGAGGGCGAGTACGACGTCACCGAGTCGGCGATCGCCGCTCTGCTCGGCATCAACAGCTCACCCACGCCGGTCGCGGCCACCCCGGACGTCAGCTCGCAGACACCCGAGCTGTACGCCGGAAGCGTGCGCGGCCAGCTCGCCGACGGCGAGTCCTACGGTGCGACCGGACAGCCGACCACATATCCCGATCCAGGGCCGCCGCGCGACGCCGACAAGATCCTCGTGACCGGCAGGTGGGCGGACCAGGGCGAGTACCTGGTGGCGGCGTCGCCGGGTTACGTCCGTCTCAGCTTCTCGGCACGCGACGTCTACCTGGTCGCCGGCCAGAACGGGCAGACCGCGCACGTCACGGTCACGGTCGACGGCGCCGCCATCCCGGCGTCGCAGCGCGGCCCTGATCTCACCGCCTCCGGCCTCGACGTCACCGGTCAGCAGCTCTACCACCTGCTACAGAACCAGGGCGGCAACCGCCGCGTGATCGACCTCACCGTGCCTGACGGCTTCCGTCTCTACACATTCACCTTCGGCTGACGCACGGTGATTAGCATCGCCTCGCTGGTGGCGACGTTCGTCGCCGGGCTCGCCTCGTTCCTGGCGCCGTGCTCGGTGCCGCTGCTGCCCGCGTACCTCTCCGCGGTCAGCGGCGCGACCGCCACCGACCTCGCCGACAACCGCCGCCGCCGTGACTTCCGCGGCCGCCTGGTGGCCGGCTCGATCCTCTATGTGGCGGGCTTCACCACCGTCTTCATCCTGCTCGGCATCGGCGCCGCCGGCATCGGCCACTCCATCCGCCAGGTCGAGCGCGGCGTCGAGATCGCCGGCGGGATCCTGCTCGTGCTCTTCGGCATGGTGGTCGTCGGGACGCTGCGCCTGCCATTCCTGGAGCGGGTGCGCGGCGTGTCCCTCCCCGAGCGACTGCGCGGTCGCGGGGTGGCCGCCGCCTACCTGGTCGGCGTCGTGTTCGGGATCGGCTGGACGCCGTGTGTGGGGCCGTACCTGGGCGTGGCCTTCGTGCTGGCGGCGAGCAGCGCCCACGTCCTCTCCGGCGCGGCGCTGCTGCTCGCCTATTCGATCGGGCTCGGTCTTCCCTTCGTGCTCATGGCGCTGCTCTGGGCGTCGCTGCCCGCACTGCCCCGCCGCGTCGCCCGGCTCGCCGGCCCGATGACCCGCATCGGCGGCGTGCTCACGGTCGCGCTCGGGCTGCTCCTTCTCAGCGGCTGGTACACCCACCTCACGTCGTACCTCGCCCAGATCTCGACGCCGAGCTGACCGCGCGCCGTCGCGGTCGCACCGAGTGGGATGATCGAAGCATGAGCAGCAGGGATCGCTACGGCGCCCGGGCCACCTTGGCGGACGGCGTCGACTACTACCGCATCAACCGCCTTGCCGAGAGCGGTGTCGGCGACCCCTCGCGGCTGCCCATGACCGTCAAGATCCTCGTCGAGAACGCGCTCCGCCACGCCGACGCGCCCTTCGCCAACGAGGACGACGTCGCCGCGCTCACCGCCTGGGACGGCAAGCGCCCCGAGCACGACCGGGAGCGCCCGTTCGTGCCCTCGCGCGTCCTCCTCCAGGACTTCACCGGCGTCCCCGCGGTGGTCGACCTCGCCGCCATGCGCGCCGCCATGCAGCGCGCCGGCGGTGACCCGGGCAAGATCGATCCGCTGGTCCCGGTCGACCTCGTCGTCGACCACTCCGTGCAGGTCGACTCCTTCGGCGACGCCCGGGCGTACGGCCGCAACATCGAGCGCGAGTACGAGCGCAACCGTGAGCGCTACATGCTGCTGCGCTGGGCACAGCAGGCCTTCAAGGGGTTCCGGGTGGTGCCGCCGGGGATGGGCATCGTCCACCAGATCAACCTCGAGTACCTCGCCCGCGTCGTCCAGGTTCGTGACGACGATGGCAGGAAGGTGGCGCTCCCCGACACGCTGGTCGGCACCGACTCGCACACCACCATGGTCAACGGCATCGGCGTGCTCGGCTGGGGCGTCGGCGGCATCGAGGCCGAGGCGTGCATGCTCGGCCAGCCGCTGTTCCTGCTCTCCCCGGTGGTGGTCGGGGTTCGCTTCCACAACGCGCTGCCCGTGGGCACCACCGCCACCGACCTGGTGCTGACGCTCACCGAGATGCTGCGCAAGCATGGCGTCGTCAACAAGTTCGTGGAGTTCTGCGGCGCCGGGCTCTCCTCGATGACCGCGGCCGACCGGGCCACGCTCTCCAACATGGCCCCTGAGTACGGCGCCACGGCGTCGTTCTTCCCGGTGGACGCGCGCACGCTCGAGTACCTGCGCCAGACCGGCCGCGAGGAGGAGCACGTCGACCTCGTGGAGCGCTACTGCCGTGAGCAGGGCATGTTCCGCACCGACGAGTCGGAGACGCCGCTGTTCAGCGAGACGCTCGACCTCGACCTGGCGTCGATAGTGCCCTCGGTGGCCGGGCCGCGACGTCCCCAGGACCGCGTCGCTCTCCCCGGCGTGTGGGACTCCTTCACCGCGGTGTACGGCGGCGGCGGCGACGATCGCCCGCAGCGCAACGGCGACCTCGCGCGCCTCGTCGAGGAGGGAGGCAATCCCGCCGGTGCAACCGGCAACCCCCAACCGCTGCCCGCCGCCGCCGGCAATGGCCGCAGCGCCAAGGGACTCGCCGACGGCTCAGTGGTGATCGCCGCGATCACCTCGTGCACCAACACCTCCAATCCGTCGGTGATGCTCGCCGCCGGCCTGCTCGCCCAGCACGCGGTCGAGCGCGGCCTGCACGTCGCCGAGCACGTCAAGACGTCGCTGGCCCCGGGCTCGCGTGTGGTCACCGATTACCTGAAGCGCGCCGGCGTGTCGGACGCGCTCGACGCACTGCACTTCAACACCGTCGGCTACGGCTGCACCACCTGCATCGGCAACAGCGGCCCGCTGCCCGAGGAGGTGTCGGCGCGCATCGAGTCCGAGGACCTCGCGGTGGCGGCGGTGCTCAGCGGCAACCGCAACTTCGAGGGCCGAATCCACCCGCAGGTGAAGGCGGCGTACCTCGCGTCGCCCCCGCTGGTGGTGGCGTACGCGCTCGCCGGGACCCTTGACATCGATCTCACGAGCGAGCCGCTCGGGCGCGGCAAGGACGGCGCCGACGTCTTCCTCAGCGACATCTGGCCCACCGCCGAGGAGATCGCCGACGCCACCACCCGCGGTCTGCAGCAGTCGATGTTCCACGACGAGTACGCGCGCATCTTCGACGGCGACGAGCACTGGCAGAAGCTGCCGGCTCCGACCGGCGCGATGTTCGTGTGGGAGGACGACTCGACGTACGTGCGCGAACCGCCGTTCTTCGCCACCGCCGGAGAGCAACCCACGCCGCCCGAGGCCATCGAGAACGCCCGCGTGCTCGCCGTGCTCGGCGACTCGATCACCACCGATCACATCTCGCCGGCGGGCAGCATCGCGCCGAGTTCCCCGGCCGCGCAGTACCTGCGCGAGCACGGCTTGGAGTTGCGCGACTTCAACACCTACGGCGCGCGGCGCGGCAACCACGAGGTGATGATACGCGGCACCTTCGCGAACATCCGCCTGCGCAACGCCCTTGCCGGTGGCAGGGAGGGCGGCTGGACCACCCACCTCGACAGCGGCGAGCTGATGTCCATATACGACGCCGCAATGCGCTACGCATCCGAGGGTGTCCCGCTGATCATCCTCGCCGGTCGCGAGTACGGCTCGGGATCGTCGCGTGACTGGGCCGCCAAGGGACCGATGCTGCAGGGCGTCCGCGCGGTCATCGCCCAGTCGTTCGAGCGCATCCACCGCAGCAACCTCGTGGGCATGGGCGTGCTCCCGCTGCAGTTCCGCGACGGTGACTCCGTTGAGTCCCTGGAGCTGCAGGGCACCGAGCGCTACACCATCAGGGGAGTGGCCGAGGCCGGTCCCGGCGTGATCATTGAGGTGACCGCCGGCGGGGAGGGCGGCGACACCACCTTCGAGACGATCTGCCGCCTCGACAGCGCCACCGATGTCGAGTATTTCCGGGCCGGCGGCATCCTTCTGCACGTGCTTCGTCAATTGATGGCCGGGTGATCTGACGTTCCTTAACGGGCCTTGACACTTCTTTCGTGCGCAACAGTCGACAGCGGTCCCGCGGGCAGCGATATTAGGCGGCGCAGCTGGCGCGTTTGCTGCATTCAGTCCAGATCCATCCGTCCGCAAGGAGCACCTCACCGCACATGAAGCGACCCGCCGCCTCCGTGCTGCTCCTCGCCGGTGGGATCGTCGTCCTCATCGGATTGCCGCTGCAATGGTCCACGGCGATCGTCGGAGACCTGACGCTGGCCTCGCGCCGCGGCCTCGACTACGCCGGCTATGACGTCGGCACCACCGTGGCCCTCGGCATCCTGCTCGTCGTCGCCGCCTTCGCTGTCGCGGCGGGTCAGCGCTGGGGTCACCTGCTCGCCGTCGCGGTCGCCGTCATGGCCGCGCTGTGGGCAGCTCTTGTGTTTTTCGCCGCGGCGAATCCCATCGACGGCTCCAGCTCTGGAGTCACGGTCTCCGTGGGGGCGGGGGTCTACGTGACGGCAGCGGGTGCGCTGCTGGGCTTGATCGGGGCTGTTCTGGGACTTCGCGGCCGTAGCGTCGCCGTCGTCACGTCGGGAGTGCCGTCGAGCGTCTGACAGAGGGCGGAGGCCGCCCGGGAGGGGATAGGCTGTGGTCCGGCGACAGGGAGCTGTCGCCGGCCACGGTCAACCTCAGTCCATCCCACCCGTCCTGTCGAGGAACGCCGATGAAGCCCGCCCCGCGTACATGGCAGGTCTCCGACTCCGCGCCGCTGCCCGGCCATCCGCCGCTCCTCGGTCGCATCCTCGCCGCGCGCGGACACGACGACGGCAGCGCCGCGATCTTCCTGGACAGCGCCGCCATCTTCCATGACCCGCTCGGCCTGCGCGGCATGGGGGCGGCGGTGGAGGTGCTCGGCTCGTCGATCCGCGCCGGCGAGCGCATCGCGGTGTACGGCGACTACGACGCCGACGGCGTCACCGCCTGCGCGATGCTGAGCCGCGCGCTGCGCCGCGCCGGCGTCGACACCGTGCCGTACATCCCCAACCGCATGAGCGAGGGCTACGGGCTGCACGGTGCCGCGCTCGCCGAGCTGTACACGCAGGACGTGCGCTGCGTCATCACCGTCGACTGCGGCACCAGCAGCGTCGACGTCGCGGCGGCGCGGCCGCAGGGGATGCGCCTGGTGGTCACCGACCACCATCTGCCGCTCGCACCCGACGGCGCTCCGCCGGCGCTCGCGCCTGCCGACGCGCTCATCAATCCCAAGCAACCGGGGTGCGAGTACCCGTTCGACGGCCTCGCCGGCGCCGGGGTCGCGTGGAAGCTCCTCGCCGCGCTCGAGGATGCCGGCCTGGTGTTACCCGGCAGCACCGACGACGGCCTCGGGCTGGCCGCCCTCGGCACCGTCGCCGACATGATGCCGCTGCGTGGCGAGAACAGGCTCATCGTGCAGCGCGGCCTGCCACGGCTGCGCGACCACACCGGCATTCGCGCGCTCTGCCAGGCGGCCGGCATATCCGGCGACCTGCGCGCCACCGACATCGGCTTCGGCATCGGTCCGCGCATCAACGCCGCCGGGCGG
The DNA here is from genome assembly GCF_016464765.1 of Candidatus Aeolococcus gillhamiae. Classification (NCBI taxonomy): domain Bacteria; kingdom Bacillati; phylum Candidatus Dormiibacterota; class Candidatus Dormibacteria; order Candidatus Aeolococcales; family Candidatus Aeolococcaceae; genus Candidatus Aeolococcus; species Candidatus Aeolococcus gillhamiae. Next base: position 28,607 of record NZ_JAEKNS010000047.1, read on the forward strand.
ATGGAGGACGCCAAGCTGGCGCTCGACCTCTGCCTCTGCGACGACGAGGATGTGGCCGTCGACCTGGCGGCGCGGCTCGACGCGCAGAACCGCGAGCGGCAGGGGGCGGTCGCAGTGGCCATGGCGGAGGCGGAGGGGATGGTCGCCGCGCTGCCCGAGGATGACCCGGCGATCGTGCTGGGCAGCCCGGACTGGCCGATGGGGATTGTCGGGCTGGTCGCCGGGCGCCTCACCGAGAAGTACGCGCGGCCCAGCTTTATCGTCTGCCTCGATCCTACGGAGGCCAAGGGATCGGCGCGATCGATCGCCGCGGTCCACATCGTCGAAGCGCTCGACGGCGCCGCCGCAACGCTGCTGCGCTACGGCGGTCACAAGGTCGCCGCCGGCTTCAGCCTCGAGGCGGCCCGCTTCGACGAGTTCGCCGACGCGGTCCGCGCGGCGGTGGCCCAGCAGCTCGGCGACCTGCCCCGCGAGCGGGTTGTGGCCATCGACGGCAGCATCACTACCGCCGAGTGCGTCCCGGGCACGTGCGACCTCCTCGATCTGCTCGAACCGTGCGGCCAGGGCAACGCCGCGCCGGTGCTGGCGATGCGCGACTGCGCGGTGCTGTCGACGAGCACCTTTGGCGCCGACTCTCAGCACCTGCGCGTGGCGCTCAGCGACGGCAACGGCATCATCGAGGCGATCGCGTTCTTCAAGCCGCTCCTCGCCGACCACCTGCCCCGAGGCCGCCGCGTCGACGTCTGCGTCGCGCTCGAGCGCGACGAGTGGCAGGGGATGGTGCGGGTCCGCGCCCGGCTGCGTGACATCCGCCCGGCGCGCCTCGAGCCGGTGGTCGAGCTCGCGGGCACGCGAGTGCAGCGGGTCGCGGCCGCGGGCCCGGCCGCCCCGGCCTCCTAGACCCCTTCCGGACCCCGTCCCGGCGGCGTTGCACTGTGTGCGAGTCCAGGTTTACGCTGGGAGACATCACCATGCCGAACGTCCTCGACATCGACGGCCTCACCACCAACATCCGACTCACTCGCTCCACCGTCCACGCGGTCGACGGCATCTCCTTGCACATCGCACCCGGCGAGACGCTGGGATTGGTCGGCGAATCCGGCTGCGGGAAGAGCATCACCGGCATGTCCATCATGAAATTGCTGCCGCCCGGCGGCCAGATCGTTGGTGGCAGCGTGACCTTGAACGGTCGCAACCTCGTCCCCCTGGCGGAGCGGGAGATGCGCGAGCTGCGCGGCAACGACGTCGCGGTCATCTTCCAGGACCCGATGACCTCTTTCAACCCGACCATGACCGTCGGCAACCAGATTGCAGAGGCGCTGCGCATCCACGAGCACGTCACTGCTGAGCAGGCAAGAGGGCGCGCCATCGAGGTCCTCGGACTCGTGGGCATGCCCCGACCGCAGGAGCGTTTCGGCGACTACCCGCACCAGCTGTCCGGCGGTCTGCGGCAGCGCTGCATGATCGCGATGGCTTTGGTGTGCGCGCCCAGCCTGCTCATTGCTGACGAGCCCACCACCGCTCTGGATGTCACGATCCAGGCCCAGATCCTGGACCTCCTCGATGACCTGCGGCGCCGGCTTCAGATGGCGGTGCTGCTCATCACCCATGACATGGGCGTGATCGCCGGCCGCGCTGACCGCGTTGCGGTCATGTACGCGGGCAAGATTGTCGAAGAGGCGGAGACGAGGACCCTGTTCGCACAGATGCGCCATCGCTACACAGAGGCCCTAGTCGACGCCATCCCTCGACTCGACCAGGAGACCTCGAGCGAGCTGTACAGCATTCCGGGCCTGCCCCCCGACCTCACCAACCCGCCGGCGGGGTGTCGCTTTGCGGCGCGCTGTCGCTTCGACACCGAGATATGTCACACGCAGGAGCCTCCGTTGGTCGAACACGAGCCGGGTCATCGCTATGCCTGTCACCATCCTGCTGAGGTCGACACTGCAGAGCCCGCCCCGGCGCCGGTGCGGACCGCGTGACCGGCGGCGCTGTGGCCGACGCACCGGTGCCAGAGAGCCCAACCGGGATCCGGCCCTACCTCGAGGTTCGCCACCTGGTCAAGGAGTTCCCAGTCACGGTCGGTGCTGTCCTGCGGCGCCGCGTCGGCAGCGTGCACGCCGTGTCGGACGTCTCATTCAGCGTCAGTCCCGGCGAGACATTCGGCCTGGTGGGGGAATCGGGCTGCGGCAAGACCACCACGGGGCGAATGATCGTCGCCCTCGAGGAGCCGACCTCCGGCTCGATCAACATCGACGGCGAGGACATCGCCGCTATGCCGTGGCGCCTGCTGCGCCGTCGCAGGCGCCACATGCAGATGATGTTTCAGGATCCCTACGCGTCGCTGGACCCGCGCATGCGGGTCTCGACCATCCTCCGCGAGCCTCTCGCCATCCAGAAACTGGGTACTCGAGCGGAGCAGCGCGACCGCGTCTCCGAGCTGCTCGCCGACGTTGGGCTCGCCCACGCGGCCATGGATCGCTATCCCCACGAGTTCTCCGGCGGTCAGCGCCAGCGCATCGGCCTGGCGCGTGCCCTGGCAATGCAGCCCAAGTTGGTCGTCGCGGACGAGCCCGTGTCGGCTCTCGACGTCTCCATCCGCTCTCAGATCCTCAACCTGATGAACCGGCTCCAGGAGAAGTACGGCCTCACGTACGTGATCATCTCCCACGACCTCTCGGTGGTGAAGTACATGGCCGACCGCATCGGGGTGATGTACCTGGGCAAGCTCGTGGAGATCGGCAGTGGGGACGATATCTATGCGCGGCCGGCGCACCCCTACACCAGCGGCTTGGTCAGCGCCATTCCCATCCCGGATCCGCAGGTGGAGCGCAGCAAGCGAGTCGACACTCCCAAGGGCGAGATCCCGTCGGCGATCGATCCTCCGTCGGGATGTCGCTTCCGCACTCGCTGCCCGCGCGCGCAGACCCTGTGCGCTGAGGTGGAGCCACCGCTGCGTCCATTCGGTCCGCAGCACCAGGCCGCCTGCCACTTTCCACTCCTGCCGCCGGTGGGTGAGGCCGCCTAGCAACTCACCGTTTCTGCAGGCGCACCTCCAGCGCGTCACGCAGGCCATCGCCGACGAAGTTGAAAGCGATCACGGTCAGCACGATCGCGATGCCGGCGGGATAGATCAGCCACCAATAGCCGTCGGCGTAGTAGGTGACACCGTCTGACAGCATCGCCCCCCAGTTCGTCGCCGGTGGGGGGATCCCCAGTCCAAGGAAACTGAGCGAGGCCACCAGCAGGATCGCGTCGGCCACCTGGAAGGTGGCATTGACGATGATGGTTCCAACGGTGTTGGGAATGATGTGCCGCAGGACTGTGCGCGTGCCACCGCCACCCATCATGGTCACGGCCTGAACGTATTCTCGGCTGCGCAGGCTCAGCGTCTCCGCCCTCACCAGGCGTGCCGGTATCAGCCATGCAACCACGGCAACCACCAGGATGAGCACGAACATGTTCACCGGCGCCAGCGCCACCGCGAGAAACAGCAGAAGGAACAAGCCTGGTACTGCCAGGAAGGCATCGACGATGCGCATCATGACCGTGTCGACGAAGCCTCCGACGTATCCAGAGATCGCCCCGTACAGAACGCCGAATGTTGTCGCAATGAACGCGGCGGCGAGACCAACCTCGATGGACGTCTGGCCGCCGATCATGAGCCTGCCGATGAGGTCGAAGCCAAGCTGGTCGGTACCCAGATGATGGGCGGTGCCCGGCGTGATGAACTGGTTGTTCAGGTTGGTAGTGGTCTGGTCCGTGCTGTACACAAGGGGGCCGACGAAACAGAACAACACCATGAAGACGATGATGCCCAGGCCGAGAACGGCGAGGCGGTGCTCGAGGAAGACGTCCACGGCGAGCCGCCAGACGCCGCGGGTTTCGAAGGCGGGAACCAAGTCCTGGATCTCCGCGGGCGCGTCGACGGGCGCGGCCTGGATCGAGGCATCGCGCGCGTCTGCGGCGAGGGGGCCGACGCTCATCTCGTCAGAGCCTCACGCGCGGATCCGCGACCGCGTACATGATGTCGGCCGCGAGGTTGCCGAGCACCGTGCCGAACGCCGCGACGACGATGATCCCGAGGATCACGGGGAAGTCGTTGGTCAGCGCGGCATTCCAAAAGCGCAGTCCCAGGCCGGGATAGTTGAAGAGCGCCTCGGTGATCAGGGCACCGCTGAAAATGAACCCGACCGAAAGCCCGATGAGCGTGATGATCGGGATCAGGGCATTGCGCAGGACATGGACGTAGAGAACGCGGTTGTTCGACGCTCCCTTGGCGCGGGCGGTGCGCACGTAGTCCTGCACCATGTTCTCGAGAGTGGACGAGCGCATGTAGCGACTGAAGGACGCGATGGTAATCAGCGACAGGGTGGCCACCGGCAGGACGATGGAGGACAACTGGCCGAGGAGGTCGCCGACATTCTCCCCTTGCGGCCCTTCCGCCGGGAGAAGATGCAGGGTGAAGGAGAACAGTCCGATGAGGAGGATGCCCAGCCAGAACACGGGCATCGAGTAGAAGATGAAGGTCGCGCCGGTCAGGGCGTAGTCATCAACCTTGTTGCGACGCACCGCTTGATAGATGCCAAGCGGCACCGCCACCACGATGGCCACCGCGTAGCTCAGGCCCACCAGCAGCATCGTCTTGGGGATGTCCTGAGCGAGGATCGAGCCGACACTTTGGTTCAGCTTGTAGGAGAAACCGAAGTCTCCACGGATCACGTGGGTCAGGTAGGCCCAGTACTGGAGCGGAAGCGCCTGGTCCAGCCCGTTGTCATGGTTGAACTGAGCTATCTGCGCGGCGTTCGCCCGCGGGCCGAGGATGGCACGGGCCGCGCCGCCCGGCAACACGTGCAACAACAGGAAGATTCCCATCGTCACCAGGAGGGTGACAAAGAGGGCCTGGATCAGTCGCCGGATGATGTACCCGACCATCTGTTCCGCTCTTACCTGTTACGCGGGGCGGCACACGCCAGGGATGCCAGGGCAAGCCCGGCACCCCTGTGTCTGCGTGTCGTTGGAACGTTCACTGCCCGAAGAACGTTCAGGACCAGGACCACTCCTCGGGGTAGATCTGCAGAAGTGGATCCAGCGGGCCCACGCCCTGCAGGTGGCTGTTGATCTCGTTCAGCGCGTAGTAGGCGGTCGGCATCCAGATGACCGGCAGTTGCTTGGCGGCGTAGTCCTCGTATGCCTTGAGCGCTTGGACGTCATTGCTCACCTCGCTGTTGTTGATGAGCTGGTCCATCTGGGGGTCGCTGTAACCGTTGGCGTTGGAGCCCGCCCCTGTCGCCCAGAGGAGGTCACCTGTCGGGTAGTAATCAGGTGCGTACACCCATCCGCCGCCCCAGAACTCCATGTCCCACTTGCAATCCTGACCGGCTGCGCAAGGAATCGCCGTCCCGATCACGCTGTTGAAGGTGTTCGTGGAGAGGATGATCTGGATCCCGGCCTTGGCGAAATCGGTCTTGAACTGGGCCATCTCGTTGTCAATCGGGGCCGTACCACTAGCGTACTCGAGGTGGAAGGAAGCCTTGGCTCCCGCCGCCACACCGGGACCACACTGGTTGTCGGCGCCCCCTGGCGAGCTGCACACGCTGATGCCGCCCGGATTGACTGTCCATCCATGCGACTGGAGCAGAGAGACGGCTGCACTCGGACTGAACGGGAACGGGTTGTTCGACTCGAGCTGGGTGACGTAGGCCGATGACGGTTTGACGGGAACGGGCCCGTACGTCGGGTAGGCGTAGCCGTTGTACGCACGTTTGATGTATGTCTGTTGGTCGATCAGGTCCTGCATCGCTTGCCGGAAGTAGAGCTGCTTGAAGATCGGGCCGCTCACGGGGTTGGTGAAGTTCTCGGGGAAGTAGGTGATGCCCCAGTTCGCCCACAACGAGAAGCTGTAGCCGAGCGCGGCGATGGCGTCCTTCTGAGGGGCGTCCTGCTGCGGCAGGTATCCATAGTCGATGGCGTTCGCCCCGGTGGTGCCGCTCCTCAACTGATTGAACTCAGCAGTGTCCTTGGTGAATGGGACCTCGTCGAACTCGGTGAGCTTCGCCTTGGTTGGTCCGGAATACGAGGCGTTAGGCACCAGTTTGAGCAGCCCGGCAGCGTTGAGGGACTTCAGCTTCCACGGACCGTCCACAACCTGCCACAGCGGGTTGGTTTCGTACGTTCCAAGATTGCTGGCTTCGCCGTCGAGGTACTTGTAGACTGCGGTCGCGCCGGCCGGCGTCCTGTCATAGTCCCCGACCGCGCCGCTCGCCGCCTGCTTGTCCCACACGTGCTGGGGGAGAGGTGAGATCTGGCTGAGCTCGTTGTACGTGAAGAAGTACTGTCCGTACTTCTGGCTGAGGTGGAACGTGATCGACGTCGGGCTGTTGACAGTCACACTGGTGACGTTGTCGGGGTACTCGCCCGGCGAGTACGCCGCCCAGTTCGCCTTATTCGCCGTGACCAGGTTCTGCCAGAACTCGATGTCGCGGGTGGTCACCGGCTGGCCGTCAGACCAGACGTAGTGCTTGAGAGTGATCGTCACCGAAGTCCCGTCGGCCGAGTACTCCGGCGCGTTGGCGAGGCTGAGACGGTCGTTGAGGTGCACCTGGCCGTTCTCGCCGAACCAGTAGAGCGGGCGGTACAGGAGGTATTGGAACTGCGAAGCGTTGACCACACTAAAGTACTTCAAGGACATCAACGGAAAGATGTAGCTCGGGGTCGCACCCGGGGGTTCCGCGAACGTCGCGGTCGTCTTGGTGACGGCCGGTCCGCTGTTGCCGGGGCTGCTGCCGCACGACGCGGCGAGCAGGGTCGCCGCCACTCCAAGGAGGGACGCAGCGCGCCTCCCCCTCCAGGATCCTGTCGAGCTCATCACCCGCCTCCCTTGTGGGGCTCGTGCGCGGCCGAGCAGCCGGCGAGCCTTTGCGGGCATACGATAGACATCGCTGACCCGGATGACCAGCCTTTGTCGGCGATTTCACCCCAACGGGTGACGGCGCGAGGTGGCCGCCGGCAAGTCCTGCTCCCTCCTTTACACGCCTGGCAAGCAGGTGCTAGCGTCGCCGCCAACGACCGTCCGGCGGAAACGCCGGGACGCTGTCCCAGCTCACGTCGTCGCCGCGTCACCAGGCCGGGTCGCGCAGGGAGAGCGCAGTGGCGGATCGGACGTCGATCCCCAGCGTGGTGGTCGCCGGAACCGGCTCGGGCGCGGGCAAGACCACCGTCGCGCTGGGACTTGTGGGCGCATTCCGGCGTCGCGGCCGCAGCGTCCAGACGTTCAAGGTTGGACCCGACTTCGTCGACTGCGCCTACCTGGCGCATGCCAGCCGGCGCCCCTGTCGCAACCTCGACTCGTGGATGCTCGGTCGTGACGGTGTTGTGCACTCGTTCGCCCACGGGATTGCCGAGGCCGACTGCGCCGTCGTCGAGGGCACCATGGGCATCTTCGACGGCCACGGGGGCTCCGACACGACGCAGCTCGGGGCGGTGCGCTTCCCGGGCAGCACCGCCGAGCTGGCCAGTCTGATCGGCTCACCGGTGGTGCTGGTCATCGACGTCGCCAACCTCGCCGAGACAGCAGCGGCAGTTGCGCTGGGCGCCAGGCAGCTCGACCCGGAGCTCGACGTCATCGGGGTCGTCCTCAACAACGTGCCCAGCGACTATCGCCGGCGCGTCGTCGAGGACGCAGTCTGGAACTGGGCCCGCCTGCCGGTCCTCGGCGCGCTTCCGCGCCTGCCCAACGTGCAGATCCCCGAGGTGCGCACCGGGCTGCTGCCGCTCACGCAGAACCCGCATGTCGACCCCGCGCTCGATGAGCTCACCGGCGCGGTGGAACGACGCTGCGACATGGCGCTGATCGAGCGCCTCATGGCACGGGCGCGCCCGGTTCACGCGTCCAGCTTTCCCCACGCGCGCAGCGTCAGTGACGTCAGCCCTCGGATCGGCGTCGCGTTCGACGACGCCTTCTGCTTCTACTACGCGGAGAACCTCGAGCTGCTCGAAGACGCGGGCGCGCAGGTGATCACGTTCTCGCCGCTCGAGGACCGGGTATTGCCGCGAGACCTCGACGCCGTCTACATGGGTGGCGGCGTGTCCGAGATGTTCGTCCCACGGCTGGCGGCGAACCACGCCTTCATCGACTCCCTGCGCCGCGCTCACGCGCACCGCGTGCCCATCTACGCGGAGTGCGGTGGCCTGATGTACTGCGCGCGCACGCTGCACACCAGCGACGGCAACGTCCACAACATGGCGTCGCTGGTCCCCTTCGACGTCGCGCTCGAGGCCGGTGTGTTGCACACCGGCTATCGCGAGCTGCGTCTCGCCGGCGACAACATCCTCGGGGAGGCGGGCACCACGCTGCGCGGCCATGAGTTCCACTTCGCGCGCCTCCTCGCCGGGATCCAGGCCGGTGCCAACGCCTACTCAGTCCACGACGTCGAGGGCGAGCCGCTGGGCTGCGAGGGCTGGAGCACGCCGACCATGCTGGCCTCCCTTGTCCACCTCCATTTCGGCCAGGACCCGCGTCTCGCGGAGCGTTTGGTGGCGGCCGCACGAGATGGGGCCCACCGCCGCCAGCTGCAGGCGACCGGCTCCTAGACTGGGTCGCCGGGCGGGGCCGGTGTAAGGTGAACGGCATGCCCGATTCCCGGCCGTCCACGATCGGCGAGTTGCGCCGCACGGAGTACCGCGTGATCCCGGTCCGTGCCGAGCTCCGCCGCAACCTGATCCGACGCCTCGCCGCCGGCGACGCCCTCTTCGATGGCATCCTCGGCTACCAGGACTCCGTCATCCCGCAGCTCGAGAACGCGCTGCTCGCAGGCCAGGACCTCATCCTCCTCGGTGAGCGCGGCCAGGCGAAGTCGCGGCTGCTGCGCGGGCTGTGCGCGCTGCTCGACGAGGCCATCCCGGCGATCGCCGGCTGCGAGATCAACGACGACCCCTACGACCCGCTGTGCCGGCGCTGCCGTGATCTTGTGGTAGAGCACGGCGACGAGGTCGAGGTCGCCTGGCTCAGCCCGGACATGCGCTACAGCGAGAAGCTGGCCACCCCGGACACCTCGATCGCCGACCTCATCGGCGAGGTGGATCCGATTCGCGTCGCCGAGGGCCGCTACCTCAGCGACGAGCTGACCATCCACTACGGGCTGATCCCGCGCACCCATCGCGGCATCTTCGCGATCAACGAGCTGCCCGACCTCGCCGAGCGCATCCAGGTGGGCCTTCTCAACATCATCGAGGAGCGCGACGTGCAGATCCGCGGCTACCGGCTGCGCCTGCCGCTCGATGTCTTCGTGGTGGCCACAGCCAACCCCGAGGACTACACCAACCGCGGCCGGATCATCACCCCGCTCAAGGATCGCTTCGGCGCCCAGATCCGCACCCACTACCCGCGCAGCGTCGAGCACGAGATCGCCATCATCGACCAGGAGGCGACCACCTTCGACGACATGCCGGTTCCGGTGCACGTGCCCCACTACATGAAGGAGATCGTCGCCGAGTACACGCAGCTCGCCCGTCGCCATCCGCAGATCAACCAGCGCAGTGGTGTGTCGGTACGCATGTCCATCGCCAACCAGGAGAACCTGGCCAGCAACGCGCTGCGGCGCGCGCTGCGCACCGGTGAGAAGGAGGCGGTGGCGCGCATCAGCGACCTGCCCGCGCTCATCGCGTCGAGCGCCGGCAAGCTCGAGATGGAGACCCTCGACGACGGCGATGACAGCGCAGTCCTCGACAAGATGCTGGTCACCGCCTGCCACAACGTCTTCCGCCGCCACTTCAACGTCGGCGAGTTCGCGGAGCTGGTGCAGCGCTTCGAGCACGGCGGCTTCACCGTGGAGGCCGGCGATGCGCTGCCCGCGACGGCATACGCCGCGGCTCTGGGCGAGCTTCCCGGCATCGACGCCGCCACCACCAAGCTTGGCGAGCCGACGAGCGCGCCGTCGCGGGTCGCCGTGCTGGAGTTCGTGCTGGAAGGCCTCCACCGTGGTAAGCGGCTCAACAAGACGGAGATGGACGGCACCGCCGTGTACGGCGGGTGAGCACGCATCGCTTCAGCGCCTGGGACGGCACTCAGGACCCACTGGGGCCTGACGTCGAGGAGATCTTCAACCGGCTCAGCGAGGACGTGTTCCACGGCTGGGATTTCGAGACAGCGCTGCGTCGGATGCTCAGCCAGGGCTGGCGCGACAAGTCGGGACGCCGGCTCATGGGGCTGGAGGAGATGACCGAGCGTCTGGCCCGGCAGCGTCGCAAGCAGCTGGAGAAGTACAGCCTCAACGGTGTTTTCGATGACATCACCGAGAAGCTGGACAACGTGGTGCGCATGGAGCGCCAGGGAATCGACGAGCGCGTCAGCACCGTCGAGGACGAATCGGCACGACGCATCCTCGACCGGGTCGCCGCCAAGCGACGCGAGCAGCTCGACAACCTGCCGCGCGACCCCGGTGGCGCCATCCGCGAGCTCCAGGGCTACGAGTTCATGGACGAGCGCGCGGAGCAGGCCTTCCAGCGCCTCCTCGAGGAGATCAAGAAGGGCGTCGTCGACACGTACTTCAAAGAGATGACCGAGCAGATGCAGTCGATGTCCAGCGAGGACGTCGCCACGCTGCGCGCCATGGCCAAGGACCTCAACCGATTGGTGCGCGAGAAGCTCGAGGGGGTTCCCGACGCCCAGCGGCAGCGCAGCTACGAGAGCTTCCTGGAGAAGTGGGGCCGGCTCTTTCCCAACGCGCCACCCAAGGTCGACGACTTCCTCGACGAGATCACCAAGCAGATGGCCCGCATGGACTCGCTGATGCGCTCGCTCTCCCCGGAGATGCGCAGCCAGCTCGGTGACCTCATGGACGCCACGTTCGGTGACCCCGAGCTGCAGGCCGAGCTCGCCGAGCTCGGGGCTGGGCTGGAGATGCTCTCACCGCGTGGTGGCCTGGGCTCGCGCTACTCGTTCTTCGGCGGCGAGCAGCTGCCGCTGGACGAGGCGATGAACCTGATGGGCCGCCTCCAGTCGATGGAGGAGCTCGAGCGCAGTCTGCGCGAGGTGTACCGCGGCGGTCAGATCCCCCCGGATGCGCGCAGCCAGCTGCGCGACATGCTCGGTGACGACGCCGCGCGCAGCCTCGACCAGCTCTCCCAGATGGCCCGCGAGCTCGAGGCGCGTGGCCTGGTACAGCGCGACGCCGACGGCCTGCGGCTCACCGCGCGGGGTATGCGGCGCATCGGCCAGAAGGCGCTCGGCGACCTCTTCGCGCAGCTGCGCAAGGATCGCTTCGGAGAGCACGCGCTCCCGCGGCGCGGCCAGCGTGGCGAGCGTGCCGACGACAGCAAGCCGTACGAGTTCGGCGATCCCTTCGACCTCGACGTCGAGCGCACCGTGATGAACGCGATCCAGCGCCAGGCATCCGAGGCGCCGGCCCGCGCCGGCGTGCCCCGGCTCACCCCGGACGACTTCGAGGTGCACCGCAGCGACGCGCTAACGCGCTCGTCGACGGTTCTCATGCTCGACATGAGCCGCAGCATGCCGCTGCGCGGCTACTTCTACGCCGCCAAAAAGGTGGCGCTGGCGCTCGACTCACTGATCCGCAGCCAGTACCCGCGCGACTCCCTGCACATCATCGGCTTCAGCGACATCGCTCGTGAGATCAGCTCCTCCGACCTGCCTCACCTCAGCGTCAACGAGTACGTGTATGGCACCAACATGCAGCACGGCCTGATGCTGGCGCGGCGCATGCTCGCCCGCGACTCGGCGGCCAACAAGCAGATCATCATCGTCAGCGACGGCGAGCCCACCGCCCACATCGACAACGGCCGCCCGGTGTTCTTCTACCCACCACTGCCGGAGACGTTCGAGAAGACGCTCATCGAGGTGCAGCGCTGCACCCGCGAGCACATCGTGATCAACACCTTCATGCTCGAGTCCAACCACCAGCTGGTGCAATTCGTCGACGAGATGACCCGGCTCAACCGCGGGCGCGCCTTCTTCATCAGCCCCGACCGCCTCGGCGACTACGTCCTGGTCGACTACGTCGCCAGCAAGCGGCGGCGCGCCGCCTAGGCGGCTGATGGCCGACTCCCCCGGGGACCGGGCCGCGTTCGCGGAGCGCATGCGTCTCCAGGTCGCCGCGCGGTACGGCGGCACCACCGTCGACATCGACCCGGCGCGGTACTCGCTGCGCGTGCACGGACCCGGCCTCGACGTCACCCTGCCGCTGGCCACCCTCCACAGGGCCTGCGAGCGCCAGCCCGCACGCACCGCCGCGCTGATCGCCGACTTCGTGCGCTCCGTGGAGGCGACGATGGTGCCCCGCGCCGCCGAGTCGGTGTCGCTGGGGCGCGTGCTGTGGTGCGTGCGCAGCCAGGGGTACCTCGACTCGCTGGCGCGCAGCGAGGAGCTGCTCACCGAGCGCGTCGGCGGCGACATCGTCGCCTTCATCGCCGAGTCGCTGCCCGGCCAGGTGATGCGCGGCGTGCCCCGCGCTGAGTGGCGGTCGGCGGGCATCGGCGATGCCGCGGTGCGCCGTGCGGCCGACGACAACACCGCCACCAGGTTCAGTCGCGTGCTCGAGCGCGTCGCGGCCATCGAGCGCATCCCCGCAGACGGGTGGCGGCTGGCCGGCGATTCGCTCTACCAGGGGAGCATCGTCATGGTCCCGGCCGTGCTGCGCGGCCTCGTCGAGCGCAGCGGCGGCGACGTTCTCATCGGCCTCCCCGACCGCGCCGTTGCGCTGATCATCCCCGCCGCGCTGCCCGCCGCGGAGACGTTCGGACGGCGCGTGCTCCAGGAATGGCGCGAGGCGATGAACCCGTGCTCACGCGAGGTGCTGCGCACCGACGGCGCCAGCTTCGCGGTGCTCGAGCATGGGCGGCGCGCACCGTCCCTGCTGCCCTGGCTCAACGACTGAGCAGTCGCTGCCGACGGATCAGGGAATCGGCACCGCCGGGGAGGGCGCGTCGATGACTTTCGAACGCTGCTCCTCGCGGCGCGCGGCGATCGCGGTCATCGCCGCCAGCGCGGCGGCGCCGAGCACGCCGGTGCCGATGCGCATCGCGCTGCGCATCACGTCGCTCCCGGCGCCCGGCAGGGACGGGCCCTGGCCGAACCAGACCGTGATCGCCGTCTGATCGGTGCGCGTGCCGTTGCCGCGAGCGCGGGCGCGCTCCACCCGCACCGCCGCCGGGGCCAGCGGGTGTCGCTGCGCGACCCCGGCGGCGGGCACCTCGAGGC